>JBJONC010000004.1:0-39066 GCA_046052005.1 Actinomycetota bacterium | reverse complement strand
GTGATGCGCCATCAAAAACTACTGATGCCATGAGATTGCTCTCCTTCTCCGGGCAGGTACGTGCCCGACGGTCCGAGGATGAAGGTGATGGCCGGTTGGCCAACGGTGGAAGATTACGCGTAAACCCCGCGTAAGGGAAGATCCGGCCTCACGCCATTCGAGTGAGAATGTATACTTCTCACATAATGGAACCTCCCTCGTTGGCTTCTCTTTTCGCTGACTTAGCAACTATCGCTGGCCTGATAATCCTGGCCGCCTTTTTTGTTGCTGCTGAAATTGCCCTGATCTCACTTCGAGATAGTCAAGTGCGCCAAATCGCTACCCGCGGAAAACGTGGCGCTCGCGTTGCTGCTTTGGCTGAGCACCCCAACCGTCTATTGGCTGCGGTTCAAATCGGTGTAACTGTCAGCGGTTTTCTCTCTGCTGCTTTAGGTGCCGATCAACTCGGTGATTATGTAATTCCTTGGCTTGAGTCATTGGGTCTTGCCACTGGATGGGCAACCACTATTTCACTGATCGGCGTCACATTAGTGATCGCTTACTTTTCATTGGTGTTTGGCGAGCTTGTCCCAAAGCGTGTGGCTCTCTTTAGAGCTGAAGAGATTGCGATGACGACCGCCGGAATCATCGATGTTGTTGCAAATATCTTCCGACCAATTATTTGGCTGTTGTCGAAATCTACTGACTTTGTCGTGCGTGCCTTTGGTGTTGATCCAAAGGAGCAGCGCTCGCAGATGTCTGAAGAAGAGCTGCTTGATCTAGTAACCGGCCACGCGGCTTTGACTGAAGAAGAGCGCGACATCGTTGAAGAGGTATTTAACGCATCAGAACGCCAAGTTCATGAAGTGATGGTTCCTCGTACTGAAGTTGATTTTATGGACGCTTCATTAACTGTTGGAAAAGCAATTGAACTTGCAGTCGATAAGGCGCATTCGCGTTACCCAGTTGTGCGTGGCTCTTCAGATGAGGTCGTTGGCTTTATTCACGTCCGTGATTTATTGGATACATCTCTTGCAAACAAGAGCACCAAGATTGTGGAGCTTGTCCGTAACATCATGTATTTACCTGGAACAAAGGGCGTCCTGCCTGCACTTTCTGAGATGCGTACCCAGGGACAGCATCTTGCAATTGTTCTAGATGAGTACGGCGGCACTGATGGAATTGTGACTCTAGAAGACCTTGTAGAAGTACTTATCGGTGACATTCGTGATGAATACGATGAGGATGATTCCGAGGTCTCGCTAGAAGAGCGAACTGGTGACTTCGAGGTCGATGGCTTAATTTCCATTGAAGATTTAATTGAAGAGACCAAGCTAGACATCCCCGAAGGTCCATATGAAACCGCTAGCGGTTTTGTCATGCACTTCTTGGGTCGAATTCCGCAGGTCAATGATGTGGTCAACGTTAATGGCCTTCGAATCACTGTATTAACCATGGAAGGCAAGCGCGCGGGGCAGTTATTGATCTCGCGAACAGCATCTGTGTGAAAGAATTACGCCCATGACACAGAAGCGAGTTCTTTCAGGCATTCAGCCAACTAGCGACTCCTTCCACCTAGGCAATTACTTGGGTGCGCTTAAGCAATGGGTAGAGCTGCAGGATGGCAATGATGCTTTTTACTGCATCGTTGATTTGCATGCGTTAACTGGTGAGATTGAACCTGCACTTTTCAGAAAGCGCACTTTGGCATCGGCAGCGCAGTTAATCGCATTAGGAATTTCTCCAGAGAAATCAACTCTCTTTGTTCAATCACATGTTGCTGAACACAATCAATTGGGTTGGATCATGGAATGCCTTGCAGGTTTTGGGGAAGCAAGCCGCATGACTCAGTTCAAGGACAAATCAGCAAAGGGTGGGGCAGATAGTGCTCGCGTTGGTTTGTTTACATATCCAATGTTGCAAGCAGCAGACATTCTTTTGTATCAGGCACACTTTGTTCCGGTGGGAGAAGATCAACGTCAACACATCGAATTAACACGTGATTTGGCTACTCGCTTTAACTCTCGATTTGGCGAAACCTTTAGATTGCCTGAAGGTTACATTCTGAAAGCGGGCGCAAAGATTTATGATCTTCAAGAGCCAACTGCGAAGATGAGTAAATCTTCTGGATCTGTCGCAGGAGTTCTTGAAATTATGGATACACCTGAAGCAAATACAAAGAAGATTAAGAGCGCAGCAACAGATGCTGGTCGCGAAGTTAAATTTGATGAGAAAGAAAAGCCAGGCATTAGTAATTTGTTGATGATTCATTCATCATTGTCAGGCCGCTCAATTCCAGAGCTTGAAAATGAGTTTGACGGCAAGGGATATGGTGATTTCAAGGGTGCCGTGGCTGAGGTTGTTGTCGAATACCTGCGCCCAATCCGTGCAAAGGCTTTAGAGCTGCTGGAGGATGAGGCCCACCTGATAGAACTACTGCATGAAGGTGCCCAAAAGGCCCGTACTGTGGCTAGCTCGACCCTCTCAGATACCTATAAGAACCTGGGGTTGGTGAAGTAACCAACCCGCTTTCCTCAACTACTGGTTGAGAGTTTTCCAAAACGTTACACCCCTGTCATCAAAAACGCCCTTGGCGTGTTGAGTTTAATCATGCGCAAGTAATAGGCTCCCGATTACACAAAGCTTCCTTAATTGCCTTTAAAAAGCTGTTATTGAAGATCCCCTTGAATCCTTGGAGGAAAATTGAAGAAAGTATTTCGTCTAGTAGCAGTTGTTGCTGCAACTGTTATGGCTGCGACAGCTTTTGTCGCTCCAGCAACAGCAGCAACAAAGGTAAAAGTAGGCCTTGCTTATGACATCGGTGGTCGTGGCGATAAGTCATTCAACGACTCAGCAGCAGCAGGTCTTGATCTTGCAAAGAAGAAGTTTGGTGTTACAGCTAAGGAAGTAACAGTTACAACTGGTTCAGATTCAGAGCGCGAAGACAAGCTCCGCTTGCTAGCAAAGGCTGGATACAACCCAATCATCGCTGTTGGTTTCCTATACGCAGGACCAATCAAGAAGGTTGCATCAGATTACCCAAACACACAGTTCGGAATCATCGATGATGCATCTGTAGATCTACTTAACGTTGCAGGTCTTGTATTCGCTGAAGAGCAGGGTTCATACCTAGCTGGCGTTGCAGCAGCACTTGCATCAAAGTCAGGCAAGGTTGGTTACATCGGTGGAGTTCGTATTCCACTACTACAGAAGTTTGAAGCAGGATTCGTTGCTGGTGTTAAGGCAACAAAGAAGTCAGTAACTGTTGACGTTAAGTACGTTACAGAGCCACCTGATTTCGGCGGTTTCAATGACCCAGCTAAGGCAAAGGTTATTGCTAAGGGAATGATCGATAAGGGTATCGATGTTATCTACTCAGCAGCAGGTGGATCAGGTGCGGGTAACTTCGCAGCTGCTACAGATGCTGCAAAGGCTGGCAAGAAGGTTTGGACTATCGGAGTTGACTCAGATCAGTACCTAACAGCTTCAGCAGCTGAGAAGAAGAACATGCTCACATCAATGATCAAGCGTGTTGATCGCGCTGTTTACGATGTAATCGCAACAGCTGTTGCAGGTTCATCAGTTAACGACGTTCTTGATGAGTCAGGTATCTACGGTCGCGTATACAACCTCTCACTTGATGGTGTTGGCGTTTCTTACTCAGGTGGATACATCAACAAGTACAAGGCTCAGATCAACAAGGCTGCAGCTGCAATCAAGTCAGGAAAGATCAAGGTTCCAACAAAGCCATAAAGCTTTGAGGAATTGAATTAGAAAGTGGCATTTGGCCCAACAATGGAGTTAGATCTCCTTGTTGGGCCAAATGTTTTTCCCGCTGTGTTAGTCAAAGGAGACTTAAAGTGTCAGTAGCAGTAGAACTGCGACACATTACAAAGCGCTTCCCAGGCGTAATTGCGAACAGAGATGTTTCGATCAAGGTTGAAACTGGAACTGTGCACGCACTAGTTGGTGAAAATGGCGCTGGTAAGTCAACAGTTATGAAGATTTTGTACGGCATGCAACGCCCCGATAGTGGCGAAATCTTGGTTAACGGCAAAGAGGTTAACTTCAAGAATCCGAATGATGCGATTGATGCAGGTATCGGAATGGTGCACCAGCACTTCATGTTGGCTGACAACTTCACCGTTCTTGAAAATATTATTTTAGGCTCCGAACCAAAGCATGGAGCAACAATTGATTTTGCAGCCGCTCGCACAAAGATTGTTGAAATGGCTGCCCAGTACGGTCTCGATATTGATCCCGATGTCTTGGTTGAAGAGCTAGGTGTCGGACAGCGTCAACGTGTTGAGATCTTGAAGGTTTTATTCCGTGGTGCAAATATTTTGATCTTTGATGAACCGACCGCGGTGTTAGTTCCACAAGAGGTAGATGATCTCTTCCAAGCACTTGAAGGCCTTCGCTCCAAGGGTATGGCGGTTATCTTTATCTCTCACAAGCTGGATGAGGTTTTGCGCGTAGCTGATGAGGTAACTGTTGTTCGCCAAGGTGCGACCGTTGCAGAGGTTAAGTCAAAGGATGTAACGGCTCGTCAATTAGCTGAACTTATGGTTGGAAGTGAACTTCCAAAGCCATCAACCCTTGGTCATACACGCCGTGATGAAATTACTTTGGCGCTTAAGGATGTTTCTATTCCTACAGCGACCGGTAGTCGCGATCTGATTTCAAACATCACCTTTAACCTGCATGCAGGTGAGGTAGTAGGAATCGCAGGTGTTGAAGGTAATGGTCAGGCCGAATTAGTAGAAGCGATTATGGGTCTGCGGGATTACACCGGATCAATCGAATTCCACGGTGAATCTATGGATGAATTGAGCGTGGCAGAGCGTCATGATTTAGGAATCGGCTTAATCCCTGAGGATCGTCAACGCCAAGCATTGATGATGACATCACCATTATGGGAGAACCGAATTCTGGGACATCAAAGAAGTAAGCCAGTAATGCGTGGCTTCGTCATTGATAAAAAGGCAACAATTGATAGCACTCGCACAATCATGCAGGAGTTTGATGTTCGCGCACCTGGTCCAGAAACTTTGGCGGCAGCACTATCTGGTGGAAATCAGCAGAAGTTTATTGTCGGTCGCGAAATGAGTAAGGCGCCAGCGTTGTTGGTAGCTTCTCATCCAACGCGAGGTGTTGATGTTGGAGCACAAGGTGCAATTTGGGATGTGCTGCGAAAGGCCCGTGAAAAGGGAATGGCAATTGTTTTGATCTCAGCAGATCTAGAGGAGTTAATCGGAATGTCAGATCGATTGCTGGTTATGTTGCGAGGCAAGTTAACGGCAGAACTAGATCCAGCAAAAACAACCCCAGAGCAACTTGGCTCAGCAATGACAGGTGCAGCATGAGTAACTCACTGACTAGAAAGCTAAGCCCGAGCAAGATCGGCTTAGCGATCGCTGCACCATTAGCTGCAGCACTCTTTTCAATCTTGATTTCAAGCCTTGCAGTTATCGCAAGTAAGAAATCACCTGTTGATGCATTTAAGACCATGTGGGAGTTTGGAACGACTGCTGGATCGTTGATGGAAGTGATTAATACAGCTACCCCTTACTACATCGCAGCAATTGCGATCGCAGTAACTTTTAGAGCAGGACTCTTTAATATCGGTGTGGAAGGTCAATTACGACTAGGCGCATTGTTTAGCTGTTACATCGGCGCCATGTTTGTGCTTCCACCAGTTCTGCACGTTGCAGTTGTTTTCATCATTGCTATGACCTTCGGTGGATTGTGGGCGGCGATCGCCGCTTACCTGAAGGTAAAGCGCGGCGTGAATGAGGTTATTTCAACCATCATGCTTAACGCTTTAGCTGGTGGTTTATCTGCCTACCTTTTGTCTAAGCACTTTGCTTTGGTCGAAGAAGGGTCAAATAACCTTCAAACTAAGGAGCTTCCAGCTTCAGCACAAGTTCCAGATTTGATGCCTTTGCTTCGCAAACTTGGAGTTGAAGATCAACCTGGCGGTGGCGTCTACGGAATGTTCTTCGTAGCAGTGGCTTTGGGATTGATCTTCTGGTTTGTTGTTAATCGCACTCGCTTTGGTTTTGAACTTCGCGCATCTGGGTTAAATCCAATCGCTGCACGCGTTAGCGGAGTGAACTCAAAGAAGATGACCTTTATCGCGCTAGTTATTTCCGGTGCGATCGCTGGTCTTTCAGGTCTACCTGAAGTATTGGGCCAGACACACTCATACAACCTTGGATTCCGCGCAGGCATTGGCTTCTCTGCAATCGCTGTCGCGTTGTTGGGTCGCAACTCAGCGGGCGGTATGGCGATCAGCGCATTGCTATTTGGTTTCCTTGAAGTAAGTTCAAGAGCTCTAGAGCTCATCGATATTGCTCCAGAGACTTATGTGATTATGCAGGGTTCAATTCTTTTGAGCTCTGTTGTTGCATACGAAGTTGTTCGACGATTTAGATTAACTCTGCAAAGCAAAGAGCTAGCAAAGGTGGTTCAGGCATGAAAGCCATGAAGATTCTTCGTTACGCCACAATGCTGGTTTTTGTCTTGGCATCGATTCGCATCATTACAGGTGCATCAGATCTAACAAGCACAGGAACAGCCTCTGCAGCCTTGTTACTTTCGGTTCCAATTGTTCTTGCAGCGCTAGGTGGTTTGTTCTCAGAGCGCGCTGGTGTTGTAAACATTGGTCTTGAAGGAATGATGATTATGGGTGCCTGGGCCGGTGGATATATCGGTTCACAACATGGCCCTTGGGTCGGATTATTTGCAGCGATGATCTTTGGATCAGTCGGTGCATTAGTTCATGCGATCGCAACCGTTACTTTCGGAGTAGATCATGTTGTTTCAGGTGTTGCAATCAACATCATCGCAGCTGGTCTCGTGCGCTATTTATCAACCTTGTTGTATCAAGGCGGATCATGGCCAGGCCCATCACAGTCTCCAGGAATTGAATCGATCTCTCTTAATGGTTTGCCAGTTCTCTCTGGTGGTCATTACTTTGGCTGGAAGAGCCCTGATTTACTGGGTTCAATTGCAAATCTCAACTGGTTCTTCATTTCAGATCTAGCATCAATCCTTCGGGGCCTAACTGGCGATGTTTCATATGTAACGGTTGTTGCGATCTCCTTTGTCCCAATCTCGTACTTCATCTTGTGGCGCACCGCTTTTGGTCTGCGTTTGCGCAGTGCTGGTGAAGCTCCAGTCGCAGCTGAATCACTGGGTGTAAATGTGTACGCCATGAAGTATGCAGGTGTATTGATTTCAGGTGGTTTTGCTGGATTAGGTGGAGGCTTCTTAGCGATCGTTGCGGCAAGCAACTATCAAGAAAATCAAGTCGCTGGACGTGGATACATCGGTCTAGCCGCGTTGCTATTTGGTAACTACCGTCCAGGTGGATTACTGGCAGGTGCTGGATTGTTTGGTTTTGCCGATGCGCTACAGCTTCGCGATTCAGCGGCGATCCATGCGCTTCTATTGTTTATCGTTGCAATCTTGGCATTTGTTGCTTTCCGCAAGTTCAAGGCCGGCAAGCAGCTTGGTGCGATCCTAAGCCTTGCAGCTGCAGGATTTACTTTGTGGTTCTACTTTGCAGTTGATGAGCTTCCAGGACAGTTGGTAACAATGACTCCTTACATCGCAACAATTCTTGTTATGGCGTTGGCTTCGCAAAGATTGCGCATGCCAGCAGCCGACGGAATTCCATACCGTCGTGGTGGACTTCGATGACAACAATTAATTGGGAAACAATTCATCAATCAGCAATTGGTGCGATGAAGATGGCATATGCGCCTTACTCAAAGTTTCCGGTAGGCGTTGCAGCTTTAGTTAACGATGGTCGCATCGTTACTGGGTGCAACGTTGAAAACGCTAGCTACGGTGTTGGCCTCTGTGCTGAATGTGGTTTGGTATCAAATCTATGTTCAACTGGTGGTGGTCGCTTAGTTGCGATTGTTTGCGTTGATGGACAAGGAAATTACCTTGCCCCATGCGGTCGTTGTCGCCAGCTGCTATTTGAGCATGGTGGTCCAGAGGCTCTGCTTATGACCGATGATGGTCCTCAAAAGATGTCAGCGATGCTCCCATGGGCATTTGGTCCTGAGGATTTAGATCGCAACGAGCGTTAAATGATTGAAGCCTTCTCCGCTGCTGAAATCATCGCAGCAAAGCGTGATCACCATTCATTAACCGATCCACAAATTGATTGGGTTATCGACGCATACACACGCGGGGCGGTTGCCGACGAGCAAATGTCAGCGCTACTTATGGCTATTTTGCTCAACGGAATGGAAAACCGCGAGATCTCTCGTTGGACCGATGCCATGATCAATAGTGGCGAACGCATGAATTGGTCCGCTCTTTCGCGTCCAACGGTTGATAAGCATTCAACCGGTGGCGTGGGCGACAAAATAACTTTGCCATTGGCTCCATTGGTAGCTGCATGTGGCGCCGCGGTTCCACAATTGTCAGGTCGAGGTTTAGGACATACCGGCGGAACTTTAGACAAGCTCGAATCAATTCCGGGTTGGCGTGCGTCTTTATCGAATGAAGAGATGCTAAAAGTTCTGCAGGATTGCGGCGCGGTTATCTGTGCAGCAGGTGCCGGGTTAGCTCCTGCAGATAAAAAGTTGTATGCGCTACGTGATGTAACTGCAACAGTAGAAGCTATCCCGCTGATCGCATCATCAATCATGAGCAAGAAGATCGCTGAAGGAACAAGTGCACTTGTATTGGATGTAAAGACAGGGGCAGGTGCTTTTATGAGTGATCCTGCAAAGGCCAAAGAGCTTGCACATGTAATGGTGGGCTTAGGAAAACGCGCTGGAGTAAAGACACTTGCTTTAGTTACTGCGATGGATGTTCCACTGGGATTAACTGCAGGAAATGCATTAGAGGTCCGCGAATCTGTAGAAGTTCTAGCTGGTGGTGGTCCTTCAGATATTGTCGAATTAACAGTATTACTTGCACAAGAAATGCTTGAACTTGCAGGAATTAATGGCGCAGATCCAGCAGCTGCTTTGAAAAATGGAAAAGCGATGGATGTGTGGCGTCAGATGATTTCAGCACAAGGTGGAGATCCAGATGCAAAGCTTCCGGTTGCTCGCGAGAATACAGTTGTGACTGCGCAGAGCAGCGGAACAATTCTTTCTATGGATGCAATGAAGGTTGGCATGGCTGCTTGGCGCTTAGGTGCAGGCCGATCCCGCCAGGGCGAGGCGGTTCAGGCAGGGGCGGGAATCGAAATTCACGCTAAGCCTGGCGATACAGTCACCGCTGGAGCACCGCTTTATACGCTCCATACAGACACTCCAGCGGCCTTTACGCGGGCTTTGGAGTCACTTGAGGATTCAGTCACCATCGGCGAAATGCCAGCTAGCGGTATCGATCGTCTTCCACTTATTGTTGAACGTATCGTTGATTAAGGGGCAGACCAAATGAGCATGAACAGCATTCCGACAAAGGATCAGATCAAAGTAGTTCCTAAAGTTATGTTGCATGATCATTTGGATGGCGGATTACGACCACAGACAATTATTGATATTGCACAAGAGATTGGCTACACGGCACTTCCTACCCATGATGCGGCAGAGCTAGCAACCTGGTTCCGCGAAGCATGTGATTCTGGATCATTAGTTCGCTACCTTGAAACTTTTTCACACACGATTGCCGTTATGCAACGTAAAGAGGACATTGTCCGCGTTGCAAAAGAGTGCGCACTTGATCTTGCACGCGATGGTGTTGTGTACGCAGAAGTTCGTGGAGCCCCAGAGCTATTCACCGAAAAAGGTTTATCGATGTCTGATGTTGTTGAAGCAACATTAGAAGGTTATGAATTAGGAATGAAAGAGGCAAAGGCTGAAGGTTTCACAATTGTGGTTCGCTCACTATTGTGCGGAATGCGTCAAAACAAGAAGTCTCAAGAGGTAGCAGAGTTAGTTGTTAAATATCGCGACAAGGGGGTTGTAGGTTTTGATATCGCTGGTCCTGAAGATGGTTTCCCGCCGTCTGATCAAAAAGATACTTTTGACTATCTTCGTAAAGAAAATGCCCATTTTACTATCCATGCTGGTGAAGCGTATGGACTCCCGTCCATCTGGGAAGCGATCCAACTCTGCGGAGCAGAACGACTAGGTCACGGTGTTCGAATTATCGATGACATCGATTTTTCAGGTCCAGAACCTAAGTTAGGTCGACTTGCATCATATGTTCGCGATCGCCGAATTCCTTTAGAGCTATGTCCAACATCAAATATTCAGACAGGTGCAGCGGCAAGTTATGCCGAACATCCAATCGGAGCATTAGCAAAGCTACGTTTCCGAGTAACGTTGAATACCGATAACCGCTTGATGAGCCAAACATCCCTGTCCTTCGAGATGGAGGAGGCTGTAAAAGCTTTTAATTGGGATTTTGCCGAGCTTCAGCGGATCACAATTAACGCTATGAAGAGCGCATTTATCCCGTACCAGGAGCGTTTACAGATCATTGATCACATCATTAAGCCGGGTTACGCCAAGGTTTCATCAGCTTCATGATTGATTTTAACGATCCACATTTTGTCGCAGATCCATATCCAGCGCTTAAGCAACTACGTGAAAATCCGGGTCCCGTTTGGCATGAAGAGATGCAAATCTTTTTGGCTGCCCGACATGGTGATGCCAATGATGTTTTTCGCAATAAATCATTAGGAAGAATCTTTAAAGAAAAGAGCCCCGAATTTGAGTGGGAGATCTTTAACTGGCTTCACGCTGATTCCATCTTAGATAGCGAGCCACCGAAGCACACCCGTTTACGATCCTTAGTTGCCAAAGCTTTTAACCGCCAAAAGATTGAAGGCATGCGTCCAGCAGTAGAAAGAATTACAGCGCAATTACTGGATTCAATTGATCAAAAAGTAAAAGCTGGCGAAAACTTTGATTTGATTGCAGACTATGCCGAACCTTTGCCCGTAAAAATTATCGCCGATTTGTTGGGCTTTCCTGAATCTGAAGAGCATTTGCTTCGCCCATGGTCTCAGGCAATTGTAAAGATGTATGAAGTCAATCCATCGATTCAGTATCAAACTGAAGCTAAGCAAGCGGGTAAAGAGTTTGCGGAATATGTAAGAGATCTCGCGATTAGCCGCAAGAAAAACCCTGGACAAGACTTGATCTCTGACTTAGCGAGTGTTGAAGAAAATGGCGAGAAGTTGAATATGCAGGAGCTGGTCGCAACCTGCGTGTTACTTCTTAACGCTGGACATGAAGCAAGTGTTAACGCTTTCGGAAATGGCATGGTTGCTGCGCTTCAACGCCCAGATCAGATCAAGCTTCTTCGTGAAACTCCACGCGAAGTTACAAATACCGCCCTTGAAGAGTTCATGCGCT
Source organism: Actinomycetota bacterium (assembly GCA_046052005.1). Lineage (GTDB taxonomy): Bacteria > Actinomycetota > Actinomycetes > Nanopelagicales > Nanopelagicaceae > Planktophila. The sequence continues at coordinate 27,745 of JBJONC010000004.1, read as the reverse complement.
TTGATGCACCGCTTCATCTCTTTGAACGTACCGCAACCGCAGATACTGAAATCGGGGGAGTCCAGATCAAGGAAGGGCAGAAGATTGCAGCCCTGATTGGCTCGGCAAACCGTGATGAGACAGTGTTTTCAGCCCCTGAATCAATGGATGTAACCCGGGATCCAAACCCTCATATTGGTTTTGGGGCAGGCATCCATTTCTGTTTAGGTGCTCCACTTGCTCGACTTGAGATGAGTGTTTCTCTTCCAGCGCTGTGGGAAAAATACCCAACAATGCAGTTGGCATCAGAACCAGTTCGCCGACCTACATTTGTTTTACGAGGTTACGAGAGCGTCGCAATCTCAGTTTGATTTGGGTACGACGATTGCGCACCTTTTCTAGTAACGCTTAAGGATGCAATAGAAATTCCAAAGTTCATCGCCTCTATTGGATTGTGCCCGTTGGCTAAACCGTAAGCAAAACTTCCAACAAAGGAATCTCCCGCCCCCGTTGTATCAACGGCGGTAACTTGTGGTGCGGCGGCTCGATGAATTTCGCCATCAGCTGAGATATACACCGCCCCTTTGCTTCCCAAAGTTACGATTGAATTCTTGCCGGGTCTAAATGATTTCAAGATTTCATCATTGCTTGGTAACTCACCATGAAGTTCGCGGAACTCTGTTTCATTGGGGATAATCCAGTCACATAAATCAAGTAGTTCGGCAGAAATTTCTTGGTACGGAGCGGGATTGAGGATTGTTGTACAGCCACGTGCTTTAGCCGCTCTAAAGGCTGCAAGGGTAACCTCTTGCTTAATTTCGCATTGTGCGACAACAATGGACAAATCTGCGATTGAATTTATCGCGTGAACCGCCTTTGAAATTTCTATTTCATGGTTTGCACCCGGAATAATGATGATGCGATTCTCACCATTGCCATCTACCCAGATATGGGCCACACCATTAGGGGTCGAGCTTTTTTCTACATATTCAGAGTGAATGCCGACCTTTACAAAGTTTTCAGCGATGGCGGTACCAAATACATCATCGCCAAGCTTTCCAATGAAGTGAACCTGGGCTCCACACAGTGCGGCCATAACCGCCTGATTAGCCCCTTTTCCGCCAAATCCAGTTGTGAAAAGCTGCCCCGCTAGGGTTTGACCCGGCTCTGGAAGCACGTCGGCATAGGCGGTTAAATCCATCATTGCACTGCCTACAACGGCGATGACCGCCGGTTGTGTTCCATTAGATTGCATACCGCTAGGCTAGCGGTTATGACAAAAACTTCAATCATTCTGGATGTAGATACCGGCGTCGATGATGCATTCGCAGTGCTTTTTGCAGCGCGTCATCCAGAGATCAACTTGTTGGGCATTACATGTGTTGATGGAAATACCAATGTTGATCAAGTTGTCGCTAATACCTTCAAGGTTCTAGATGCTGCCGGAGCCGGAGATATTCCAGTGGCTCGTGGTGCGATCAAGCCGCTCTTGGGAAAGAGCCAGTACGCCGAATACGTACACGGGGCAGATGGCATGGGAGATTTGGGTATCGCTCCATCATCACGAAAAGTAGATTCGCGTTCAGCTGTCGAGCTATTGAGAGATTTAGTAGAGCAGTCAAAGGATCCCGTAACAATTGTTCCCCTAGCGCCATTGACCAACATCGCTCTCTTCTTGCGTGCATTTCCTGAGACCGCTAAAAAGGTTCACCGAATTGTTTTGATGGGTGGTTCAGCATCTGCAGGTAATGCGACCGCGGCTGCCGAGTTCAATGTTTGGCATGATCCAGAAGCGGCAGCGATTGTTTTCCAAAGTGGAGTTCCAATCACAATGTATGGCTTAGATGTTTTTATGCGTCCCGGCATTAATCGTGAGCAAGCTACTGAAATGCAGAACTCAAGTAATCCAGCCTCACAATTTGGTGGTTCACTGGCATTAGCGTTCATGGAACGTCTTGGAGTATCTCCAGTAACTTTAGGAGATTACGGCGCAGTCGCTAGCGTGATTCGCCCAGATCTATTTACGACCGAGATGTTTGATGTTGTTGTCGATACATCGGCAGGTCCTGCACGTGGACAAACAATTGTCGATCGACGTGATGCATTCCTGAAGGAGCTTGAACCCCTAGATCTCGAGGACTCAGCAAAGGTGCGAGTTACTCTGGATCTAGATGTTGAAGGCGTTCAGGATTTGTGGCTAAAAACCATTAATTCATAAGGGTTTTAGAGCTTACAAACCAATTGGATGCCACACAGTCTTGGCTTCCATAAAGGCGATGATTCGACCAGGATCTGCTGATTTGAATGAGTGAATTCGCTTCAGATTTTCAGCTCCGGCAACCTTGATCTCAGCATGAAGTTTTGCTGGCACCCCTGAGATGTCTAGAGCATCAATATCCATGTGTGAAGCCATCCACGGTGCAATTTCTTCCTTCTTGCCCGTCAAGATGTTGATTACACCATGTGGAAGATCGCTGGTTGCTAGTACTTCAGCAAAGGTCATCGCAGAAAGAGGAGCCTTGGTGCTTGCCAAAACTACAACTGTATTTCCAGATGTGATGATGGGGGCGACTACATCAATGAGACCAAGAAGTGATGGAGTCTCTGGTGCAACCGCTGCAACAACGCCAATACTTTCTGGAATCGTAAAGTTGTAGAACGGTCCTGCAACTGGGTTTGTTGATCCGGCTAGGGATGCGATCTTGTCTGTCCATCCCGCATACCAAACTAAACGATCAACTGAATCTGTTACCTCTTTTTCAGCCTTAACCTTTGTAACGCCGGTAACGGCAATAATCTCATCAACAAATTGTGCACGTCGGCCTTCGAGCATTTCTGCAATTCGGTACAGGATCTGACCACGGTTATAGGCGGTGGCTTTGTTCCATCCAGAGTGCGCTGCACGTGCTGCAACAACCGCATCACGCAAATCTTTTCGAGAGGCCATGCATGGGTTGGCAATAAATACACCCTTAGCGTTCTTGATCTCGTAAGTTCGTCCAGATTCTGTACGAGGGAATGCGCCATTGATGTATAGCTTGTAAGTCTTTTTCACATCTATTCGATTACTCATGGCTAACTCCCTTCAAGTATGCAGACAGGCCGTGACGACCACCTTCGCGGCCCCACCCCGATTCCTTGTATCCACCAAATGGTGATGTTGGATCAAACTTATTAAAGGTATTTGCCCAAATAACTCCTGCGCGAAGCTGTTGCGATGCCCACAAGGTGCGTGAACCCTTCTCGCTCCAGATGCCGGCAGATAAGCCAAATGGGGTGTTATTTGCCTTCTCTATCGCCTCTTGCGGAGTTCTGAAGGTCAGAACAGATAGCACAGGACCAAAGATCTCTTCACGCGCGATTCGATGTGCTTGAGTAACGCCGGTAAAGATTGTTGGCGCAAACCAGAAACCCTTACTTGGAAGATCACATGCAGGGCTCCAACGTTCAGCACCTTCTGCATCACCTGCCGCGGCAAGTTCAATGATCTTTCCAAGTTGTTCCTTGCTGTTAATTGCACCAACATCGGTGTTCTTATCCATTGGATCACCAACGCGAATCTTCTCCATGCGGTTCTTCAACTTATGTAGAACCTCTTCAGCAACATTTTCCTGAAGCAAGAGACGAGAACCTGCACAGCACACATGACCTTGATTGAAGAAGATTCCATTAACAATTCCTTCAACGGTTTCATCAATTGGTGCATCATCAAAGACAATGTTGGCAGCCTTGCCGCCAAGTTCTAAGGTCACACTCTTCTTTGTTGGAGCTACTGCGCGAGCAATAATCTTTCCAACTTCGGTGGATCCAGTAAAAGCAATCTTGTCGATTCCAGGGTGATTAACAATGAGGGCACCTGTTGAGCCATCACCTGTCAGGATATTGACCACGCCCGCTGGAAGTTCGGCTTGCTGGCAAACCTCTGCAAACAACAAAGCGGTTAGTGGTGTTGATTCCGCTGGCTTTAAAACAACGGTATTGCCTGCCGCTAACGCTGGTGCGACTTTCCACGCCAACATCAATAGCGGAAAGTTCCACGGAATAATCTGACCTGCGACTCCCAGCGGCTTTGGTGAGGTACCAAGACCAGCGTATTCAAGTTTGTCGGCCCATCCTGCATGATAGAAAAAGTGTGCTGCTGCTAATGGAACATCAGTATCGCGAGATTCGCGGATCGGCTTGCCATTATCGAGAGTCTCTAGCACTGCGAATTCACGTGCACGCTCCTGCATGATGCGAGCGATGCGGTACAGGTACTTTCCGCGTTCCTTACCTGACATCTTTGACCAAGTAGTTGTATACGCCTTACGTGCAGCCTTTACCGCCGCATCAACCTCTGCCTTACCTGCTAGGGCGACCTGGCTAAGAACTTCTTCAGTAGCTGGATTGATTGTCGGAAAGTGCTTGCTTCCGGCGACAAATTTTCCACCAATGAAGTGGCCATACTTTGGCTTTATTGAAACCACCGCTCGTGATTCAGGTGCTGGGGCGTATTCGAAGCTCATTGTTGTCTCCACTAATCCATCGTCACATACTGAGGGCTTGAGTAATAACCTTCATCCATCTTCATACGTTGCATCAATAGATCATTGAGCAAGGCACTAGCGCCAATACGAAATAGCTTCGGATTGAGCCATTCTGGTCCAACAGTTTCATTGACCAAAACCAATTGTTTAATCGCATCCTTGGTGTTTCGGATTCCGCCAGCTGGCTTCACACCAATGCGAGTTTGAGTCATCTCATAAAAATCGCGTACCGCTTCAAGCATTACCAAAACAACTGGGGGAGTTGCAGCTGGTGCAACCTTGCCGGTAGAGGTTTTAATAAAATCTGCACCAGCAGCCATGGCTAAGAAAGATGCTTTGCGAACATTGTCATATGTGACTAACTCGCCGGTTTCAAAGATGACCTTAAGGTGCGCCTTTTCGCCACAAACTTCTTTGATCTGAACAATCTCATTAAAAACATCGATGTAACGACCCGCCAAGAATGCACCGCGATCAATGACCATATCGATTTCAGCAGCACCTGCATCAATTGCATCTTGTGTATCTTGAATCTTAACCGCCATCGATGCACGACCAGATGGAAAAGCGGTTGAAACGGCGGCCACTGGAACATGCTGCCCGCCAATCAAATCTAGGTGTGTGCGGGCCACAGAAACCATGTCGTTATAGACGCAAACCGCGCCAACACTTGGAACCGTTGAATCTGTTGGATCTGGGCGAACCGCTTTAGTACATAAAGCCTTTACCTTGCCCGGAGTATCTGCACCTTCAAGGGTTGTTAAATCAACCATGGTAATTGCAGTTTCAATCGCCCAGCGTTTTGAGCTTGTCTTAATACTTCTGGTTGCGAGCATCGCCGCACGCGCCTCTGCGCCTACTTGATCAACACCTGAAAGATTGTTGAGGTAGCTCTTTAGTGAGGCTTCGCTGCCATCGACTAAACCGTAAAAACTCACGATAACAATTCCTTAAGCGGTGGACGTAGTTGATCCAAAACCACCTGGGCGGCGGCAGAATCCTTTTCAATTGCCTCAATGTAACACTTCATCTTTGCCTCAGTGCCGCTTGGGCGGATGATGATGCGCACACCACCATCGAGCCACATTCGTATTCCATCTGTTGGTGGCAATCCATCTGTCGGAGAAGCTAGATCATCGATTGAGGTTACAGATCGACCCGCAATGTGCTTGGGCGGATTGCTGCGCAAGCCACCGAGAATTACTCCGACCTTTGAAAGATCACTAAGGCGAATAGAAATCTGTTCTGTTGCATGGAAGCCATGACGTGCCCACACCTCATCAAGCAAATCCAAAACCGTCTTACCTTCTGCAGCTAAATCGGTAGCAATTTGTGCCAAAGTAATTGCTGCGGAGATTCCATCTTTATCATTGACGGTAATTGAATCCACGGCATAACCCAACGCCTCTTCATAACCGAAGGTTAGGTTTTCAATTTTAGCCAACCACTTAAAGCCGGTTAAAGTCTCTGTGAATTCAAGGTTGTAATGACCCGCAATCTTCTTGACAATAGATGAAGAAACTATTGAGTTTGCAAAGATCCCAGAATCAACTTTTCGTGCGATAGATTCAGCAAAAATTGCGCCTAACTCATCTCCGCGCAGCATTCGCCAGCCTGTTCTCGGATCATTTACTGCCGCGGCACATCTATCTGCATCTGGATCATTAGCGATAACAAGATGTGCATCAAAACTTTTCGCTGTTTCCAGTGCTAGATCAATCGCTCCCGGTTCCTCAGGATTAGGAAAAGCAACGGTTGGGAAATCCGGATCTGGCGCAGCTTGGGCATCAACAAGAATTGGCGATGGAAAGCCGGCTTTATGAAAAACTCTTTGAATGGTTTCTGTGCCTACGCCATGCATCGCTGTATAGACAATTCGAAGTGAGCCTGGCTTGCTCGCCAAGGAAGCGGTTCGGTTGATGTACTTCTCAATGATTTCTTCACCTAAGACTTCCCACATTTTTCCGCGAGGCTGTGTCTTCAAAGAAACAATTGCATCAATCTTTTGTGCAATAGCTTCATCGGTAGGTGAAACGATTTGCGATCCTCTGTAATGGATTCCATCAACAGTTCCGCCTAAATAAACCTTGTAGCCATTGTCTTGTGGAGGGTTGTGGCTTGCCGTGACCATGATTCCGACATCACACTGAAGTTCATTGGTAGCAAAAGCTAAAACCGGAGTTGGAAGCGGGCGAGGCAAGACATAAACCGTCATCCCAGCACCGCTCATAATTTCAGCGGTTTCAAAGGTGAAATCTTCCGATCCATATCGCGCATCGCGACCGATAACTACTGAAGTTAGGTGGCGCTCTTTCATGTAAGCGACGATTCCGGCAGCTGCGCGACCAACTACTGCACGATTCATGCCGGATGGCCCAGGTCTAATTGGTCCGCGCAATCCAGCAGTTCCAAACTGCAAAAAGCCATTGAAGGATGCACGCAACTCAGCTTCATTGCCATCATCAAGCCATTGCTGTAATTGTGCAGCGCTCAATGGATCTGGATCATCTGCGATCCAGGCATGAACTTCCTGCACTAATGATTGATCCATAGGCTTAGAGTAACTTCGGAATAACCCCTTTGAGAAGTGCGCCCATTCGATCTGCCGCCGCTTTACCTGCAGCAATTACCTCTTCATGGTTGAGCTTTTCGCCCGTTACTCCCGCTGCAGCATTTGTGACCAATGAGATACCTAGAACTTCAGCTCCTAACGCATGTGCGGCGATCGCTTCAGGAACTGTAGACATTCCAACGAGATCGGCGCCCATTGTTCGCATCATCAAAATTTCTGCAGGAGTTTCGTAAGTTGGGCCACGCCAGTGAACGTAAACACCTTCTTGTAGAGAGGAATCTTCCTTCTTTACGATTTCGCGGATTCGCTTGCTATACAGATCAGTAAGATCAACAAAGGTCGCACCTGACAATGGCGAAACCGCAGTTAATGAAATGTGATCGCGAATCAATACTGGTTGGCCAACTGAATATGCGGTATTGATTCCACCACACGCATTGGTAAGGATGACAACTTTGCAACCTGCTTTAACAGCAGTGCGCACACTGTGCACAACGGGTTCAATCCCTTTGCCTTCGTACAGGTGAGTTCTTCCAAGAAAGACCAAGGCACGCAACTTCTTTCCATCGCTCTCAATCTCATAAGAGCGGACCTTGCCCGAATGTCCTTCAACGGCAGGAGCGAAAAAACCCGTGAACTCTTCAGCGTTGCACTCAAAGACTGGTGTTCCGAGCGCATCAACCGCGCTAACCCAACCTGATCCCATAACAAGTGCAACATCGTGGTGTTCGATTCCGGTCTTTGCTGCAATTTCCTTAGCTGCTTGTTCTGCGGCAGCAAGTGGATCTTTATAAAGAAGTTCGGTCTGTGTCATGCGGCAATAATGTCACAAATTAGTGGTGTGCCGCTGCCTACCTCATGGCCTTTACTTCGGGCCATGTGTACCCGAGATTGGCAAAGGCTTTACGAACAAAAGGCATAGATATTCCAACAACATTTGTGTAATCGCCTTCAATGGATGGAATGAAGGGAGAGCTGAAACCATCTAAAGTGAAACCACCCGCGACATGAAGCGGCTCTTCGGTAGCGACATAATCTGCGATCTCTTCATCGCTCATATGATCAAAAGTCACACGTGTAGTTACTCGATCTGAGATCTCAATATCTTTAGCGGTATCGATAATGCAGTGCCCTGTGTGAAGTAACCCTGAATTTCCGCGGACTCGTTTTGCACGTTCTGTAGCTACATCTGGAGTTCCGGGCTTGCCAAGGGATTGGCCGTCAAACTCAAAGGTCGAATCGCACCCAATAATGATGGCTGGAAAATCTATTTGCTCGCGAACGGTATGCGCCTTAGTAATTGCTAATGCAATCACCATGTCTGCAGGGGATAGTGAATTAAAGAAATCTGTCTCTTCATCTACATGGCTAACAATAATTCTTGGAGCAAGTCCAGCTGATTCCAAGAGTCGGCGACGACTAGTTGACTGTGAGGCTAAAACTATTGTTGTCATTGTTGATCAAACCTTCTGGCTCTGTATGTCATGTGACTTTCGGTACGCGCCTAACTGTATCGGTACAACTAAGATTAGCCCGTGAGTAAAACCTTTCCAACGGTGGGCCTATTGGGCTCAGCCCCTCATGCCGGAATGTTTATTTCACCAGCACAAGCATTGGGCGTAGAACTTCTGCATGACACCGATGGCGCACGATGCGATGTCGTGACAGTTATTGATAAAACTTTCCCATTAAGTTTCGTAAAAGGGTTAGAGACAGATGGAGTAACGGTGCGTCCTTCATTTTCTGCGCTGTCAGCTTCAAGTGAAAAGTTTGGATTACCTAATGATGACCACCGCACAATTTGTGTGATGGTTGCACGTTCACCACATGATCAAGCGACAACCTGGGCACCTTCTGAAATCATCAGAAAAAATGAACTTTGGGTTATGAGCATTACGCCAGCTCCACTGCTTTCTGATTCACTGCAAGAGAAGGCGCAACAGCTCGCATTGGATGTTTCTGCGCAATTAGGCGCAGTCGGAGTAATTGCAGTCGAAATTTCAGTTGAGGATCAAGAATTATCTGTCGTGAAGGTAGAGATGCATCCACATAGTTCTGGTAACTGGACGGTAGAAGGTGCAATTACAAGCCAATATGAGCAACACCTGCGTGCAATTTTAGATCTTCCTTTAGGTGATCCTTCAATGACTTCGCGATTTGTGGTCACTGGAAATGTTTACTGCGGTGATAAACCCAATATGTATCGTCCCTATTTACATCTAATGGCTAGAACACCTGCCATGAAATTTCATCAGTACAAGAACTCAAATGAGCCTGGTGTATTAGTGGGCCATGTAACCCTTGCAGGAAATAATCTCGAGGCGTTAATCGAAGAGATTGAGCACGCGCTGCAATATATGCAAGGTGAAATAGATGAGTAAGGAGCTAGCGAGCTCGATACTCGATTGCCGGGCAGCGGTCCATAACTGTTAATAATCCAGCGGCTTGCGCACGGGCAACAGCTTGTTCATCAATTACATCAAGCTGAAGCCAAACCGCCTTTGCACCAATTGCAATTGCTTCATCGACTACTGAACCAACAAGATCTGAGTTAACAAAACAATCAACAACATCTACAGATTGTTCGATTGCAGATAGCGAGGCAAATCCAGTTTCTCCATGCACTGTTTCAGCTTTTGGGTGCACGGGAATAATCTGATGACCTTTTTCCTGCAATAAACGAGCAACTCCGAATGCGGCACGATCTGGATTATTACTAAGACCAACTACAGCCCAGGTTTTTAACGCCAGAACCGCATCAATTGTTACCTTGGTATTAATCGGTACGTCCTAGTGCGTGGAACTTCCAGCCAGCTTTACGCCAAAGGTTGCGATCCAACATATTACGACCATCAATAATTACCTTGCCCTTAACCAATGGAGCAATCGCGGCAGGATCAATCTGACGGTACTCCTTCCATTCTGTTAAGTGCAGGATCAGATCTGCATCTTTAAGTGCATCCGTAACGACCTCTTGATACTGAAGATTTGGGAAACGCTTACGTGCAGGTTCGATGCCTTGTGGATCGTGCACAACAACAATTGCACCCGCTGCTTGCAGCTGTGCGGCAATATCTAGTGCAGGGGAGTCACGCACATCATCACTGTCTGGCTTGAAAGTCGCACCTAAGACCGCGATCTTGTACTTGGTTAAATCCTCTGAAAGCTCGCCGCGAACAACATCAATTACGCGTTGACGCGCACGAAGGTTAATAGCATCGATTTCACGCAAGAATTCAAGTGCTTGCTTAGCGCCAAGCTCTTCAGCGCGAGCCATAAATGCACGAATATCCTTTGGAAGACAGCCTCCACCAAAACCAATACCTGCCTGCAAGAAACGATTACCGATTCGTGGGTCATAGCCGATCGCCTTTGCTAACACTGTGACATCGCCACCGGCTGCTTCGCAGACTTCAGCCATTGCATTGATAAATGAAATCTTGGTTGCAAGGAATGAGTTTGCAGCAACCTTTACTAATTCAGATGTAGGAAGATCTGCGCGAATCCAAGGTGTACCTAAAGCGATAACAGGTTCGTAGACCTCTTTAAGGATCTCTTCAGCGCGATCATTTGCAACACCAACAACCAAACGGTTTGGAGTCAAAGTATCTTCGACCGCAAAACCTTCACGTAGAAACTCTGGGTTCCAGGCAAGATCTGCATGTGGCGCAATCTTTGCTAACTCATCGCGCAGGCCTTGTGCAGTTCCAACAGGAACTGTTGATTTTCCAACAACCAATGCACCATCTTTTAGATGCGGAGCGATTGCAGCAACCGCAGATTTCACATATGTTAAATCTGCAGCAAGACCATCTTTGCTCTGTGGAGTTCCAACGCAAACAAAATGAACATCTGCATCTTTAACCGCAGAAAAATCAGTTGTGAAAGATAGGCGCCCAGTTTTCATCTCTTGCTCGAGCAGAGTGTCTAGACCTGGCTCGTAAAAGGGCAACTTTCCACTTTGCAGAAGTGCAACCTTCTCGGGATCTGTATCGACACCGACAACGGTGAAACCTAAAGAGGACATACATGCAGCATGGGTGGCTCCAAGATAACCGCAGCCAACTACCGAGAGGGTTAAAGTCATGCGGGAGAGTTTACTTCAGAGCCCCGCAAGGATTTTCATCAGCGGTACGAGTCTTGAATTTATCGATCACAGTTGGCTTGGCTGTAGTTGAGGATGAAGCAGAAGGAGTAGGGGTTACTTCATCTGTAAGCGGTAAATCCTCACGAATTCGATTAAATAGTTCTGGAGCAAGCTCAGAGTCCCATGTCACAACGGATCCAAGTCCCGGTACACGTGCATTGGCATTTCCCAAAGGAATTGTCAGGGTTCGAACATTGCTTGATGAGAGATTCTTCATTTGCTTGGCAAGGGTCAAAAGATCGCTCTTGTTGAGTTCAGAGTCAGTTTTCACTGTTGCGATCGCTGCATTAAAGAAGTTAACAAGTTTGATTGGGTTGAGCAGAACTCCAGTGCTTGTCACCTTGCGAAGAACAGCGCTCATGAACTGTTGTTGACGCTGCATACGACCTAGATCGCCCATGCCATCAAAGTCACGTGTTCGAACATACTTCAACGCTTCAACACCGTTGAGTGTGTGAACACCTGCAGACAAAACTAAGTGGCTGCCAGGATCATTAATGTCGCGCTTTGTACACACTTCAATTCCGCCAAGTGCATCAACCATTCCGGCAAAACCTGCAAAACCAATTTCGATGTAGTGATCGATACGAACACCGGTTTCGTTTTCAATGGTTTCAATCAATAGCGGCGCACCGCCCCATGCAAATGCGGCGTTAATTTTTCCCTTAGCTGCCGGAACGATTCGTGTTTTATCTAATGAAGATGGGTGCTCGGGAATTGTCACTAAAGAATCTCGTGGGATTGAAATGATGGTTGCTTTGTCACGTGCCTTGGAGATGTGAACCATGAGCATTGTGTCTGAACGTGAGCCTGCCGCGGTCTTTGTGCTACCGACGCGCAGCAACTTCATCTGTTCTTTGGTTAAACCTTCACGTGTATCTGAACCAACCAATAAATAGTTAAGGGCTTTATTTGGCTTATCTGGTCGAGACGATAGTGAGCCAAATGCATCGATGCGGTCGATAGCACCGCTGACTTGGCCCAGACCTAGCCAGGAAAAGGCGGAAATAAGTACTACTCCCACAGATAGTGAGGTAATAATCCGAATTGCCCGCGTTGATTTCACTGTCAGAGAGTACTTGAGCGATAGCGTGTACGCGTTATGTCGACATCAGCGAACACGTTATATGGCTCACCGAAGCGAGAGATTTCGGTCATCCTCCCAGTCCTCAATGAGGAGAAGTATTTAGAGGATTCTGTGAATTCAATCTTGTCTCAGAATTTTTCTGGTGAGATCGAAGTAATCCTTGCTGTGGGTCCTTCACAGGATGCAACGATGCACATCGCCAACTCCCTTGCCTCAAAGGATTCGCGGGTCGTTGTTGTAGAAAATCCAACGGGAAGAACCGCTGCAGGATTAAACCGTGCAATCACAGCTTCTCGATATTCCATCATTGTCCGCGTTGATGGGCATTCTCAGATCCCCAATGATTACTGTGAAACCGCTTTTGAGATTCTTTCTCAAACCGGCGCGGTTAATGTCGGCGGAGTTATGGCTGCCGAAGGCGTTTCCCTTTTTGAAAGATCTGTCGCTCGTGCAATGCGAAGCCCACTCGGAGTCGGCGCATCTCGCTTTCATACAGGTGGAGGCGCAGGAGAGTCCGACACTGTTTACTTAGGATGCTTTAGAAAAGAAGCTCTTCTAGCTGTTGGTGGTTTTGACGAGAGATTTACTCGCGCACAGGATTGGGAGTTGAATTTCCGTCTTCGTGAAAATGGCGGCGTTATTTACTTTGATCCACGTTTGACTGTTACATACCGCCCGCGATCAACAGTTAAAGCGCTTGCAAAACAGTATTTCGAATATGGTCGTTGGAGACGAGTTGTATCGCGCAGACATCAAGGAACAATTAATTACAGATATCTCGCACCACCATTCACGGTGGTAGCGACTTCGCTTTCCATCTTTTTGGGTGCGGCAGTTAGTTCATTTTTCTTTATTCCAGCGCTCGTTTATTCAGTGTTTATCCTGGGAGCTTCAATAATGATTGGTAAGAGCGTGGGTGAGATTGTTTGCTTGCCAACTATCTTGCTCACTATGCATATTTCATGGGGGCTTGGATTTCTCACATCGCCAAAGTCACTGGCCCCTGCGGTAACCTTGCATCCGTGAGCACTCCACTGCAGGTATACGAGCCATTTAGGGCAGGTCTGCCTAGGCTCGGTAAATACTGGAAATCCCTGTGGTCTCGACGAACCTTTATCTCGGAATACTCAAAATCAGAGCTACGTGAGCAGCATTTTGATTCAGTTTTCGGCCAATTGTGGCTGGTGCTAAACCCGCTCTTGCTTTCAGGTGTGTACTTCATCTTGATCGTCATTATTGGCGGCTCAACAGATAGCGCTCGCTACGTGCACCTGACTGCAACGCTTTTCCTTTTTTATCTGATTGCTAACTCACTGACAGGCGGAGTTAAATCAATTACCGCAGGTCAGCGCTTAATTCTGAATACTGCTTTTCCAAGAGTTATGTTGCCAATCTCGGCGGTAGTTATTGCAATCTTTAAATTCATTCCGACTTTAATTGTTTTCTTGGTCATCAAAGCGATCGTCGGCTCAAAGTTTTCAATCGAAATGTTGTGGGCGATTCCAGTCTTGATGATCAGCGTATTTCTGGCTTTGGGTCTTGCAATTACGATCTCTTGTATCAATGTGTACTTCCGCGACATTGCAAGCTTCTTGCCGTATTTAACGCGAACCCTTTTATACCTGTCACCAATCTTGTATGAAGCTTCTGCGCTAAATCCAAATCTAAAAGCATTGCAAGTAGTTAATCCTCTGTTTCCTATCTTGGACTCATGGTCACGAGCCCTAGTGCATGGAGAAGTTCCACAAACATCGAGCATGCTTCAGGGATTAGCATGGGCGGCTGGAATTTTCTTCATCGGTACTTATTTCTTCTTGTCGAGGGAGCGTGAGTTCGCTGTCCGCCTCTAACCTTCATAAAACAAATGAGCTAGCAGTTTCAATTAGAAATGTTGGCCTTACTTACACAACTGCGATTGATCGCAGACCTACCTTAAAGGCGCGCGTCAAAGCTCTTGGTCGTGGTGGAAAACAAACACGCGTTGTCCGTGCACTTGATGATGTAAATCTTGATGTTGAATATGGCCAAGTTCTTGGCGTTATCGGAACAAATGGTGCGGGCAAATCATCTCTGATGCGTTGCGTTGCAGGAATTCTGCCTCCAACACAAGGTCGTATCGAGGTGTACGGATCGGTAAGTACTTTGCTAGCCCTCGGTGTTGGCTTCAATCCATCGATGTCTGGACGGGATAACGTCTATTTAGGTGGATTAGCTGCAGGAATGTCACGCGAAGAGATTGAGGGTCACTTCGACGAAATTGCTGATTTTTCTGAACTTGGCGATGCTATCGATGCACCAATGCGTACTTATTCATCTGGAATGTATGCACGCCTTGCCTTTTCAGTCGCGGCAACTGTCCGTCCAGATATTTTGATCATAGATGAAGCACTCAGCACGGGCGATGCAAAGTTTAAGGAAAAGAGTCTTAATCGAGTTAAAGAGTTACGTAGCGATGATCGTGCTTTGATTTTGGTTAGCCATGCGATGCAGACCCTGCGCGATACTTGTAACGATGTTGCTTGGTTACATAAGGGCAAGCTGATTCAACGTGGAGAACCAAATCAAGTGATTGATGCTTATCAAGAGTTTTTACATCTTGGAAAGAGTGCAGCAATTGATGAGGATGTTTAAGCCTTTAGTTTTGCTTCTGGCTTTTGCTTTTGTTGCTCCACCTCAAGCAACTGCCGTAGATGTTCCAACTGAGTTTGCGATAACAGGTGCCGGGTACGGTCATGGTGTTGGATTAAGCCAAATTGGCGCACGTTCAAAGGCGCTGGCTGGAGAAACCGCAACTGCAATTTTGAATTATTACTATAAAGATGTCGTGATTCAACCTATGGATGATTCAAAGATTCTCAGAGTCAACATTGGGCATTTGTTGAGTACGGCAAGAATCGCAACCTCAACACCAGATGCAACTCTGCAAATATTTAGTGGGGATATCGGGGATGCTCAAGATCAGATTCCACTTGCTGTTGTCCCGGTCAAAAGCTCTTTAACCTTTTCAATTTTAGGTTCAACGGTTGTACCTAGCGTTGTCGTAGGAAAAAAGATCACCAGCTTGCCAAGAAATAGAGTTTTCACAGTTCGGTGGAGCGGAACACGTTATGCACCCGGAGTTGAAGGTGTTGTTTCTCTTACCCATTCATCATTAACTTCTCGGTATAGATATGGACAGATGCAATTTAGAGCGGTGAAGGCATCCACCTTGGGCTACCGAATTGAAATCACGAACTCAGTTCGTTTAGCTGATGAGTATTTGTGGGGGATTAGTGAGGTTCCTTCCTCGTGGCCGGCTGCAGCGCTAGAAGCTCAAGCGATCGCTTCACGCACATATGCACTCAATAAAGCAGGAATTTATCGATCTGGCTGTGATTGTGATCTTTACGGAGAGATTTCAGATCAAAAGTTTCTTGGTTACGCCAAAGAGATGGAAAAAGGTTGGGGAAAGTTTTGGAAGGCCGCGGTAACAAATACCGCAGGTTTGACCCTTACTCAAAATAATCTTCCGATTGCCGCCTACTTTGGAAGCTCCACTGGAGGTCTCACCGAGACCGCATTGAACGCTTGGGGAAGTGAACGTAGTTACACCCACATCGTTGCCGATCCAGGTAGCCAGGATCCGAAAATCAATCCAAACTTTTTTAGTTGGAAGCGATCAATACCGCAAGCTTCAGCGGCGCTGGCTTTTGCTTTGCCAGATGTTGTGACCCTAGAAATAGTTTCAAGAAATCTAAGCGGGACGGTGGGAACAATAAGAGCAACATCTAGTGCTGGAGTTCAAAAAACATTGCGTGGAGAAACTTTCAGAAGCCGAACACGAATTCCATCTGCCTACTTTGATTTAGTTGGCGTGCAGAATGCTGTTGAGCCCACCCCAAGTCCCAGTCCGTAAAACAACTTCGAGAGAGCCATCCAAGGAGTTTCTGCGGAATAGTAAGTTGCTTGCTCCAGAAAGAGTTCCAGCTTTAACAACTTCGCCATCGGGCAACTTAACCTTTGCTGCAGCGGTTATGTAAGTTCCTGCTTCAATCACGCAGTTATCACCTAGTGAAATTCCTAATCCTGAATTAGCACCAAGCAAACACTTTTCCCCGATTGAGATAACTTCTTTTCCGCCACCGCTGAGAGTTCCCATGATCGACGCGCCGCCACCAACGTCTGTGCCATCGCCGACCACTACACCAGCTGAAATTCTTCCTTCGACCATAGATGTTCCAAGGGTTCCAGCATTGAAGTTTACAAAACCTTCATGCATCACAGTTGTGCCAGCTGCTAGGTGTGCACCTAAGCGAACACGATCCGCATCGGCAATTCGAACACCTGAAGGAACTACGTAATCAACCATTCGTGGAAACTTGTCGACACCATAAACGCTTACATGTCCATGGGCTGCCTTCAAACGTGCACGAGTCATTTCAAATCCATCAACTGCGCAAGGCCCCACCGATGTCCAGACGACATTGCTCAAGATCCCAAAAACTCCATCAAGAACTAGCCCGTGTGGCTTAACGAGACGGTGCGATAGTAAATGTAAACGCAAATATGCATCGGCAGCGTCGACCGGAGCCTTTGTAATATCAATTTCAACTGAGACAAGTTCGCGAGTCACTGCACGTGCTTTGTCTTCTCCAACAAGTGCAGCTAACTCTGCAGGTGCCGATCCTGTAAGTGCGGTTAGCGCAGGAGCGGGGAACCAGACATCAAGAGTGGTTCCGTTAGAAACGGTTGCGATTCCGTGGCCAGATGCGATGGTCGTCATGTCCTAAGCCTAGCCTCTATTGTTAGCCGCATGCGTATTGCCGTCTTTTGCTCATCCTCACCCACGATCGACAGTAAGTATGTAGACCTTGCATACGAATTGGGCAAGGGGATTGCTACATCCTCAAATGAATTGGTGACTGGCGGCGGCCACATTTCGATGATGGGTGCCGTTTCAAGAGGTGCACGAGACGCTAAGGGAAAGACCGTTGGAGTTATTCCTCAGGCCTTAGTAGATATCGAGTTTGCAGATCATGACAATGATGAGCTGCACATTGTCGAAACCATGGGGCAACGAAAGCACATGATCACGGATATTTCTGATGCCTTCATTACTTTGCCTGGCGGCGCTGGAACACTCGAAGAGTTTTTTGAAATCTGGGTTGGCCACTACTTAAAGTTTCACACCAAGCCAGTAGTTATCTTGGATCCATTTGGAATTTATGCACCATTGCATGAACTCATCGTTCATCTAGAGGATGAAAAGTTCATCAAACCAGGAATGCGCGAAATCGTTCAGTGGACTACAACTGTTGATGATGCACTGAAAGCTTGTGGCGCATGAAAAGTAACCACATTGCAATGAGCCTTGTTATTGATGCACCAATTGAAAAAGTGTGGGCAGCACTTGCTGATTGGGAATCCCAAGGTGAATGGATGCTTCAGACTTCAGTAGAAGTGACCTCTGAAATCCGCGAAGGTGTTGGTACTTCAATCTCAGCATTTACCGGCGTTGGAAAATTAGGAATCATGGATCACATGACTGTTACCGCATGGAATCCACCTACGGTTTGCGATGTTATTCATACCGGAAAAATAATTAAGGGCACGGGTCGATTCGAATTAACAGCGCTAACTGCGCAATCAACCAGGTTTGATTGGTCTGAAGAAATCCTTGCTCCTCGCGCACTATTCCTTCTTATCGCACCGGGGTTATACGTAGGTGTTCGCATCTCGCTCTCGGCCTTACGCCGCCAGCTGCAGCAAAGGAAGTAAAGTTGTGCCATGGGCAAGCAACCGCAAACACTGGCGCAAGCCCTTGCCACATTGCCTGAAGAAGAGCGCATTATCTTGACCATGCACTACCTAAAATCGATGAGCGCCGCGGATATCGCATCACTTCTCGGGGTTCCTGAACGGTCAGTAGAAGCGATTATTCGCCAGGGCAAGTCCCGTTTGAGCGCGATTCTGGGCATTTAAGGTCAATCTCGATTTCGCACTAAGGCTCTTTGTGCGAGATACTTAGCCCCTTGCTTCACACACGGTAGTACCAACGATTTAGAGGAGTCCCCACATGGCAGCCATGAAACCCCGCACTGGTGATGGTCCTATGGAGGTCACAAAGGAAGCTCGCTCTCTCGTCATGCGTATTCCTCTAGAAGGTGGCGGACGCTTGGTCGTCGAAATGAACGCCGAAGAAGCAAACAACTTAAGCGCAGCTCTACACGCCGCTGTTGCTCTTGTTAAGAAGTAATTTCTCTACTTAGGCACTAGCCTTACCAATCATGTCAGCTCTGCCACAGCACGCGCCCCTTGAACTTTCAAAGGCTGTAAGCGCCAATTCAATCGCACTAGGTTTTATCAAGAACTCTGATGGCGGTTTTGAATTTGTTGGATCTCTCGCAGCTGAGATAGAAAAATTCTTCGGGCTTAATCTAGTCGATGAGCTAACTTTCTTTTCGCCAACAGCAAAAGCTGGCGAGCTATTTGAAATTCCTGTCAGCGCTACCGATTCTCAAACCGATCGATTGTTCTTGGTTGGCATCGGAGATCAAAGCGGAGCTGCAGCCCGTGCAGCAGGTGCAGCAGTTGGTCGCAAGGTTCGTGGAAAAAACACAACTGTGTATTCAGCCTGTGTTCTATCTGAGGTCAAAGGACATGCAATCTCAATCGCACTTGGTGCCTGGGTTTGGAATCTCAAGACAGATAAGAAGAAGGAAGAGCCAACAATTGTGGTTGGCAGCAAAGATTCAGATTCAATTAAGGCCGCGGCATCGATTGCGAAAGCGATCTGCCGAACACGCGACTTAATTCACACGCCAGCAAACATCAAGACTCCAGCCTGGATGGGAAAGCAAGCAGAAGATTTTGCCAAGGGAACTGGATTGAAAGTTGAGATTTTCGCTGGAGCAGCGCTAAAGGAGTTTGGTGGTTTACGCGCAGTCGGAGGCTCATCACCTAAGCCTGGCCCTCGCATGATTCAAGTTTCATATCAGCCGAAATCAAAGAAGAAATCAGCAAAGGCGTTGCCTCATGTTGTCCTAGTGGGCAAGGGAATCACCTTTGATACTGGTGGAGTTTCTTTAAAGCGTCCATACGACACCATGATGGCGATGAAGAGCGATATGGCTGGTTCTGCAGCAATCCTTGGAACTTTGACCGCACTTGAAGAGCTGCAGCCAAATGTTCGCGTTACCGCGTTGATGATGATGGCTGAAAACGCTATCTCTGCGACTGCGCAACGCCCAAGCGATGTCATCAAGCATTACGGCGGCACAACTGTTGAAGTTATTAATACAGATGCCGAGGGTCGTTTAGTTCTAGCCGATGGCTTGGCATACGCGGATGCAAATCTCGATCCAGATTACTTAGTTGATATTGCGACGCTTACTGGTGCAGCAACTCTTGGTTTAGGTCGTCAATATGCAGCGATGTACACACGAGACAACGCGCTTGCTGCGCAGCTTTCAAAGGCTGGGGATTCAACAGGTGATCGTGTCTGGCACATGCCACTAGTTGATGATTACAAAGAAGCACTACGAAGCGATATTGCAGATTTAAATCACACGGCAGATAAAGGAAAGTTTTCAGCTGGATCAGTTACAGCAGCATTATTCTTAGAAAACTTCACATCAACACGTCGTTGGGTGCACTTAGATATCGCAGGTACAGCACGCAGCGAAGTTGATGCCGGCGAAAATTCAAAGGGTGGAACAGGATTCGGAGTACGCCTTCTGACTGAATGGATCACCTCGCTGTCATGAGAGTAGATCCCCACACATTTGCTGAAAACTTCATTCCTGAAGATCACTTTAAATCTCAGGCTCGTGCCAGAGGAGTTGAGCTCGGAACGGTTGATACGACTCCGGGCGCTGGTGCATTTCTTAAGTACCTAGCTTCAACTTTAAAGGCTCAATCAGTTGTAGAAGTTGGAACTGGTTCTGGTGTTGGAAGCTTGTGGTTATTTGATGGAATGCTTCCGAGCGGCACATTGACTTCAATTGATGATGAGATGGAACATTCTCAAATCGCAAAATTAGCTTTTTCAGATGCTGATATCTCTCAGAGTCGATACCGATTGATTACCAACTCGGTTTTGGATGTTATTTCTAAGCTCACAGATCGCGCATACGATCTCGTTGTTCTGCGTCATAACCCAGAAGATCTCAGTTATGTGATCAATGAGGCACATCGAATTCTGCGAAGTGGTGGAGCCCTAGTGATTGATAATTACTACGGTGGCGGCAAGGTCTGCGATGCAGCGCAACGCGACCCTAAAACCGTTGCTCTTCGCGATGCTGGGAAAATCATTAAGAATGACACAGACCATTGGGTGAGTTCATTGATTCCAGTCGGCGATGGGTTATTGATCGCTACAAAGTTGTAGCAAGATACAGCCATGATTTTTCCGCGTAAGAAAGTTGCTCCAGTTGCTGCTCCATGGTGGCAAGCAAATACAACATCAAAAAGCTCTAAGGGAAACCTGGCCTTAATCGCAGTTCTTGCAGGTGCGGTTGGCGGAATCCTGGGAGTTAACGCATCAGGTGCATCGATTTTCAATCGCGTCAACCTTGTCTCTTCGACAAGTACTGTAGAGCGCGCGCCGGATTCAGTCGCCGGAACCGCGCAAAGAGTTTTGCCATCGGTTGTTTCAATTCAAACTCAATCATTTACTGGCGGCGGTACTGGCTCTGGATTCTTTATCGATAGTGATGGATATATCTTGACCAATAACCATGTGATTAGTTCAGCGGCACAATCAGGTGGACGAATTCAAGTAAAGCTCAACGATGGACGTATTTTTTCAGCCGAAGTTATTGGCCGTGATGCTTCATATGATTTAGCGGTTCTTAAGATTGCTGCATCAGGACTTAAAGCTTTGCAATTTGGAAACAGTGATCAAGTTGCAGTGGGTGATTCAGTAATTGCAATTGGTTCGCCACTTGGCCTATCGGGAACAGTTACTACAGGAATCATCAGTGCAAAAAATCGTCCGGTAACCGCGGGTGATTCTGCAAATGAAAGTTCATTTATCAATGCACTTCAAACCGATGCTGCAATCAATCCCGGAAATTCAGGCGGCCCACTTGTTGATTCCACAGGTGCGGTTATTGGCGTGAACTCTGCGATTGCATCACTGGGCTCTGATTTACAAACAGGTTCAATCGGCTTGGGCTTTGCAATTCCAATCAACCAAGCACGCAAGACAGCTGACCAGTTGATTAAGAATGGTGTTGCAACATATCCAGTTATTGGAATTTCCCTTGATATGAATTACGCGGGCGCGGGTGCACAAGTAGCAACCACTGGTCGTGGAATTCTGCCTGATAGTCCAGCGCAAAAAGCCGGACTTCGTGGGGGAGATATCGTCACCGCCTTGGATGGCCAGCCAATTAATGGCCCTGAAGAGTTAATTGTCGCGGTGCGATCAAAGAATGTTGGAGATGTAGTTAGTCTCACATACAAACGTGATGGCAAGGAAAAGACTGTTTCTTTGACACTGATCGCGGCTAAGAAGTAATTGGCGTAGGCTAACGCCATGTTCTTCGACATCGGTGCAGGCGAAATTCTTGGCCTTGCAATCTTAGGAATGATTCTGGTTGGTCCAGAACGTTTACCAAAAATGGCGGTCGAAGCTGCGCAATGGGTAAAGAAGGCACGTGGTTTAGCAACTAAGGCAACTGCAGAGCTTCGCGAAAATTTAGGGCCCGGATTTGAAGATCTACAACCGAAGGATCTCAATCCAAAGACCTTTGTGAAGAAGCAGCTCTCAGAACTTTTGGATGAAGAGACACCAAAACCTAAGGTGAAGAGGCCTACTGCGATGATCGATCCAGATTTGCTATGAATCTTTTAGATCAAGTAACAGATGCGCTCTCAAAGGTAAATGATCCAGAGCTGCGTCATCCAATCACCGAACTTGGAATGATTGAAGATCTTTCAGAGAACAACGGCTCGGTTTCTCTCAAGGTTCTATTAACGATTGCAGCATGCCCAATGCAGGATCGTTTGCGCACCGACATTTCAACTGCGGTCACAAGCGTTGAAGGCGTCAAAAAAGTTGATCTTGTTTTTGGAGTTATGAATGAAGAACAGCGCAACTTTGTAAAGAAGGTTGTTCGAGGCGGACGAGAAAAATTTATCCCATTTGCACAACCAGATTCTCTAACACGAGTTATTGGTATCGCCTCAGGAAAAGGCGGCGTAGGTAAATCCTCAGTCACAGCTAACCTCGCAGTCGCGATCGCTAAGAATGGTTTGAGTGTTGGAATCTTGGATGCCGATGTGTACGGTCATTCAATTCCACGTTTGATGGGATTGATGGGGCAACGTCCGACGGCAATCGATCAGATGTTTATTCCGCTCGAGTCTTACGGCGTAAAGACGGTATCAATGGAGATGTTTAAGCCTGAACGCTCAGATCCTGTGGCTTACCGCGGTCCTCTTCTGCACCGAGTTTTAGAGCAACTTCTCTCTGATGCTTATTGGGGCGATCTCGATGTTTTACTGATCGATTTACCACCAGGAACTGGTGACCTTGCGATTTCACTAGGTCAATTGATTCCAACCTCAGAGATTGTGGTTGTAACAACCCCACAAGTTGCAGCAGCAGAGGTTGCAGAGCGTGCGGGTCGTATCGCACATCAGATTCACCAACATGTAATCGGTGTTATTGAGAATATGTCAGCGTTCCCTTGCCCAACCTGCAGCGAAACGATTTCATTGTTTGGCGAAGGCGGGGGAGATGAAACTTCGCGTCGCTTGTCACAGCTAGTTGGTAGCGATGTCCCACTGCTTGGAAAGATTCCATTTAGCCCAGCATTGCGAACCGGTGGAGATGAAGGTTCGCCAATCGTTGATGCTGATCCAACCTCACCTGCAGCAATTGCAATCGCAGAGGTTGCTGAAAAACTTATGAAGCGTAGTAAGTCTTTACTCGGAGTCCGATTGGGTGTCTCGACGTAACTCTTTAGCGAGTTCATCAACCAAATCTGCAAGTTCGCTACGCACAAAATCTCTAGTTGCAACTTCACCTAAGGAGTTTCGCAGCGCTGCTAATTCGCGAGTCAAGTACTCGGTATCTGCAATCGAACGTTCATTTTGCGCACGATCCTCATTAAGTGCAATACGGTCACGATCTGCCTGACGATTTTGTGCAAGAAGAATCAATGGCGCTGCATACGATGCCTGCATTGAGAGAATTAATGTCAAGAAGATAAATGGATAATCATCAAAGCGCATATTTGTAGGTGCGGCAAAGTTCCAAATAATCCAAAATGCAATAAAGAAAGTCATATATACAAGGAATCGAGCGGTTCCTAAGAAGCGCGCGAAACGTTCAGACATGCGACCAAATGCTTCAGGGTCGTAGTTTGGTCGCAGAGATCGACGAGTCTCGCGAGGAGTGTCTAAGCCATTGTTACGTGCCATGTCTTAACCCCCTTAAATGCTCTCTGACTCAAATGAAACTGGTGAATTTTCGCGGTGATCGTGACGCCAGTTTTCAGGCAACAAGTGATCCAGCACATCGTCCACCGTTACCGCGCCAAGTAATCGCTCATTGGCATCAACAACTGGCAAGGAAAGCATGTTGTAGCTAGCCAAATGGGAGGAAACCTCGTGCAGCGTTGCATCAGGGTTAGTGCCCTTTGAATCTGTATCAACGATAGATCCAAGCAAAGTTGAAGGCGGTTCACGCAACAAGCGCTGATAGTGAACGACTCCAATAAAACGTCCCGTTGGTGTCTCAACAGGTTGGCGACAGATATAAATCTGAGAAGCAAGTGCAGGTGAAATCTCTTTTTGGCGAACGGCAGCTAGTGCGTCAGCAACGGTGGAATCTGCAGTGAGCACGATTGGCTCAGTTGTCATCATTCCACCAGCGGAGTAATCCTCGTACGTCATCAAACGCAAAACATCTTCTGCATCCTCTGGCTCCATAAGATCAAGAAGCGCATTTGCACGCTCTTCTCCAACCTCACGTAGCAAGTCGGCGGCATCATCAGGATCCATCTCACCCAAAACATCGGCAGCACGTTCGCCCTCAAGCTCTGCAAGAAGGGCTACGCGGTTTTCTTCATCCATCTCTTCAAGCACATCTGCAAGGCGCTCATCTTCTAGCGCGCTTGCAACTTCAATCCGACGCTTTGGCGCAAGATCCTGAAGCACTGCTGCTAAATCTGCTGCTCGTAGATTCGCCAAGGTAGAAAGCAGGTTAGCTACACCTTGATTTTGTTCTGTGTTGGCAAAGCCGACAACTTCTTCCCAAGCAACGGTTGATGTTGCGCCTTTACGACGCAATCCGCGACCTTTGCGCATGATGTGAACCTTAGAGATTAACCAATCTCCATTTCGATTCTGTTCCATGCCCATGTCTTCAACAACAACCTCTTCAGAAGTTTCCAACAAAGTTATTGAACGATCGAGCATCTCACCTAAAACCAAGACTTCGCCAGGACGAGTATCAAAGCGACGCATATTCAAGAGACCGGTGATTACTACTGCACCACTTTCAATCGAAGTAACTCGAGTGATGGGAACAAAAACACGACGGCGTAAAGGAACTTCGACGACCAAACCTAGAATTCGAGGTTGCTGATTGTTAGAACGAAGGGTCGCGACAGCATCTCGCACCTTTCCAACAGGATCACCATTTGGGTCAAATACCGCGGTGCCTGCAAGACGGGCGAGAAATACTCGGTTTAAGAGATTGCCGCTCATGGGTTAAGGGTACCTTTCTCTTATGACTTCAGGCGAACGCATTAATGACCACACGGCGATCCCTGCAAAGCCAGATCTCATTCGTTTAGGTCTAGGCATCATTGGAATCGGTACATCTGGTCCACTCATCGCAATGAGTGCAATGCCAGTTTTGACCTTGATCTTCTGGAGAAATCTAGGAGGTTCATTGATGACGCTTCCATTTGCGTTACGTCATCAACGCGATCGAGCTGGAGTCAAATGGGCGGTTGCTGCAGGAGTATTGCTGGCTCTGCACTTTATTGGTTTCTTTCTTGCAATGCGTATGACAACCGTTGCTGCCGGAACTGCCTTAGTTGCTTTGCAGCCAATCTTTGCTGCCTTGTTTGTGAAGTTCAGTGGGGGACATATCCCGTCAACTGCATGGCTTGGAATGATTGTAAGTTTTGTTGGAGTTGCACTTGTTTCTGGTGTCGACTTAACAATTTCATTTGAATCATTCTTAGGCGATGTTGCAGCAATTATTTCGGCAGCCCTGGCTGCTGCGTACATGATCGCGGGATCAAGAGCGCAACGAACTTTAGAGACAAGCACCTATACGACCATTTGTTACTTTATTTGCTCTATGACTGCACTACCGATGGCATTAATTGCCGGTAATGAGATCTTCGCCTTTAGCCAAAAGGAATGGTTAATTCTTCTGGGCTTGATTCTTGGTGCACAACTTCTGGGTCACACAATGTTTAATTCAGCACTCAAGCGAGTATCTCCAGCAATAGTTTCTTTGATCGTGTTTTTTGAGGTTCCAGTAAGTGCCGTGTTGGCGGCATGGTGGCTAGATCAAACCCCTCCATTAGGAATCATTCCTGGAATCGCCTTAATTCTCTTCGGGTGTGTTTTAGTTGTAACCAGAACCAGAGGAACAAAGAGTGATTGATCTTCATACCCATACCAACTGCAGCGATGGAACAGATTCACCTCGCGAACTGGTCAATAAAGCAATAGTTCAGGGTTTAGAAGTACTAGGGATCGCAGACCACGACACAACTTCTAGTTGGCAAGAAGCCACCGAATCTCTACGCGGCTCACTGAAGTTAGCCCTGGGCTCTGAAATTTCCTGCCTTACAGATGATGGAGTAAGTGTTCATATGTTGGGCTTGCTCTTCGATCCTGAACATATGGAGATGCAGCAAGTTCTGGAAGAAACTCGAGATGGTCGCCTGCCCCGTATGCGCAAAATGATAGAAAAGATGCGAGCGGAGGGCATGGATATTTCTATTGAAGATGTTGAATTAGCCATGCCGACTGGTGCGACCATGGGTAGACCACACTTGGCAGATGCGCTAGTTGCAAAGAAAATCGTTAAGTCCCGCGACGAAGCTTTCATAGATCTGTTACACAACGATTCACGTTTTTATGTATCTCATGCAGCTCCTACGCCAGTTGAAGCGATCAAATTGATTCGACGCGCAGGGGGAGTAGCGGTGATCGCGCACCCATTTGCATCCCACCGTGGACAAATCCTTAACCCTGAAGATTTTTCAGATTTAGTTGCAGCGGGATTAAATGGAATAGAAGTAGATCATCGTGATCAAAATCCGGATGAAAGAGCGATGTTAAGGAAGATTGCACGCGAGTTAGATCTAGTTATAACAGGTAGCAGCGATTATCACGGCACAGGAAAACTCAATTCATTAGCGGAAAACCATACCCATAGGGAACAATGGGAGAAGTTAGAGTCTCAAGCCAATGCCCGAAGGGTCGTTTCAGCATGAAAGAAGTAAGCGCAGTTACCTTTGCAATCCAATCATTTGTGACCCTGTTTGTGATCATGGATCCTCCTGGTGCTGCTCCGATCTTCCTAGGATTGGTTGCTGATAAGACTCAGCGCGTTAGAAGAATTCTTGCGATGCAAGCAGCTGCGGTTTCATTCTTAGTTATTTCGATTTTTGCACTGTTTGGCCGAGCAATTCTTGAGTACCTCAATATCTCACTAGAGGCCTTGCAAGCGGCAGGAGCTTTACTCCTCCTACTCGTTGCTTTGGAACTTCTAACAGGCAATGCAAAATCTATGAATGATGACAGTAATTCAAATGTAGCTTTGGTTCCGTTGGGTACTCCATTACTGGCAGGACCAGGTGCGATCGTCGCCACAATGATTTTCGTTCAACAAGTTGACTCACGTTCAATGGGGTTGGCATTAGTGGCCGCAGTAATTGCAGTCCACATAGCCATAGCCCTTGTTTTAATGGCATCAACAACAATTTTGAAGGTCATCAAAGAGTCAGGTGTAACCCTTGTTGCTCGAATTGCAGGTTTATTGCTTGCAGCAATCGCAGTACAAATGCTTGTAGATGCGATTCGCGTCTTTGTTGCTGCTTAGCTCTCTTTAAACTTCTTAGTACGAGTGCGAGTTCGCTCGGTACGTACCTTTGGAGCCTCCTGCTTTGCTTTAGCTGGACGAGACTCTTTACTGTCGACCTTAGCAACAGGCTTTGCCTTAACCATGCGACCGGTTGAACCAGCAGGAATGTTGAGCATTTCATAGAGATGATCTGAAGAAGAGTAAGTCTCTTCCGGCTCACCAAGACCAAGTTCTAGTGCTTGATCAATCATCTTCCAACGAGCAAGTTCATCCCAATCAACAAAGGTGACCGCAATTCCATGTGCGCCTGCACGAGCAGTACGACCAACGCGGTGGACATATGTCTTTTCATCTTCAGGGCATTGATAATTAATCACATGTGTAATTC
>JBJONC010000003.1:0-58883 GCA_046052005.1 Actinomycetota bacterium | reverse complement strand
GAGAAATGCGGGCCAAGACAGGAGAAATGTGTCAAAGGTCCGCGTACATGAGTTGGCAAAACAACTCGGTATGGAGAGCAAGGTTGTTCTTGCAAAACTCCAAGAAATGGGCGAGTTTGTTCGCTCAGCATCATCAACAGTAGAAGCGCCAGTTGTGCGCAAGCTGATCGAAATGTATCCCGATGCAAAACCGGTCGAGGAGAAAAAGCCAGTCAAGAAGGCAGCAGCGAAGAAAGCAGCTGCAAAGCCAAAGGGCGAGGTAAGCGCAGAGCAGGCTGCAGAGCTTGCGGCAGAGCTTGGCGTTGATATTGAAGCACTTAAGCTTGAACAAGCTAAAGCGATTGCAAACAAGGAAGAAGCTGCCAAGCATGAAGCGGCAGAGCGGGCTGCAGAAAATGCTGGAACTCCAGCACCTGCTGCACCAACTCCTTCTGCACCAATGCCACGTCCAGGCAACAATCCATTTGGCGCAGGTGGTGCGGTACCACGCCCTCCACGTCCAGGTAACAATCCATTTTCAACGGGTGGTGCGGTTCCGCGTCCACCACAACGTCCTCAAGGAGCTGGAGCACCACGTCCAGGAATGGCGGGATCGCGTCCAGGTTCAGTGCGACCAGGTTTTGCTGCACGACCAGGTGCACCACGTCCTGCAGGTGGAGGATTTACTCCACGTCCAGGTGGCGCACCATCTAACTCTCCATACAAATCAAATACACCAGGAGCCGGTGCAACAACCGGTGGTCCGCAACGTCCAGGTGGCGGTCGTCCACCACAACGCGGTGGCGCAGGTGGAGCATTCGGTAAGAATGCAAGCAAGAAATCAGGTCGTAAACAAAAGTCACGTAAGGCATTACGCGATGAGTTCGACAATATGCAAGCACCACAACTTGGTGGTGCAGTTGTTCCTCACGGTGATGGCAAGACTCCAATTCGCATGCGTCGCGGAGCGTCATTGGCCGACTTTGCAGAAAAGATTGGTGCAGATCCAGCAGCATTGGTAGCAGCGCTATTCCACCTTGGTGAAATGGTTACTGCAACACAATCTGTTGATGCAGATACCTTCGAAATTCTTGGCGTTCAACTGGGTTATGACATTCAAATTGTTAGCCCAGAAGATGAAGATCGTGAATTGCTACAAGATTTCGATATCGATCTTGCAGGAGAGCTTACTGATCTAGATCCAGATTCATTGGTGGCACGTCCACCAGTAGTTACAGTCATGGGTCACGTTGATCACGGTAAGACTTCGCTTCTGGATGCGATTCGCAAGTCAGAGGTCATGAAGGGTGAAGCTGGCGGAATTACACAGCACATCGGTGCTTACCAAATTCACCATGATCATGATGGCATCAATCGTGCAATTACCTTTATTGATACACCGGGTCACGAGGCGTTTACCGCTATGCGTGCTCGCGGTGCCAAGGTAACTGACATTGCAGTACTTGTAGTCGCTGCAGATGATGGAATCATGCCTCAGACAATTGAGGCGTTGAATCACGCACAAGCTGCGGATGTTCCAATCGTTGTTGCTGTTAACAAGATTGATAAAGAAGGCGCAAACCCAGACAAGGTTCGCCAGCAGTTGACCGAGTACAACTTGATCGCAGAAGAGTACGGCGGAGACACAATCTTCGTAAACGTCTCTGCAAAGGCGGGAATGGGAATTGATCAACTTATTGATTCAATTCTTCTCACCGCAGATGCTGCGATTGATCTTCGCGCTGTAGCCAATGACGATGCTCGTGGTGTGGCAATTGAAGCCCACCTAGATCGCGGTCGTGGACCAGTTGCGACTGTCTTGGTACAACGCGGAACTCTGAAAATCGGTGATGCAATTGTTGCCGGTAGTGCTTTCGGTCGTGTTCGTGCGATGTTGGATGAGAATGGCGACAACGTTGATGTTGCTGGTCCATCACGTCCAGTTCAAGTTCTTGGTTTCACATCTGTACCAAGCGCAGGAGACACATTCCTTGTAGCTGATGAAGACCGTACCGCTCGCCAGATCGCTGAAAAGCGTCAGGCAGCAGAACGCAACGCACAGCTTGCCAAGGCACGTAAGAAGGTTTCACTTGAAGACTTCATGGAGCAGTCCAAGATTTCTACCCTCAACCTTATTCTTAAGGGTGACGTTTCTGGTTCTGTTGAAGCGCTAGAAGATGCATTGATGCAGTTGGATGTTGGCGCTGAAGTTGATCTTCGCGTTATTCACCGCGGCGTTGGTGCAATCACTAAGAGCGATATCACCTTGGCATCTGCATCTACCGCGGTTGTGATCGGCTTTAACGTTAAGCCTGAGCCACAAACCGCGATCTATGCTGATCAAGAAGGCGTTGAAGTTCGTTTCTACTCAGTTATTTACAATGCAATTGAAGAGATCGAAATGTCTCTCAAGGGCTTGCTCAAGCCTGAGTACGAAGAGGCGATCATCGGTAACGCCGAAGTTCGCGAGATCTTCAAATCATCTAAGGCTGGAAACATCGCCGGATCTGTTGTTAAGGATGGAATCATCCGTCGTAACGCGAAGGCGCGTATTTTGCGTAACGGAACAGTCTTGGTTGATAACCTCACAATTGATTCGCTCAAGCGCTTCAAGGATGATGCCACCGAAGTCCGCGAAGGATTTGAGTGCGGTATTGGTCTTGGAAACATGAAGGAGATCGCACCAGGCGACATCGTTCAGTGTTTCGAGATGCGCGAGAAAAAGCGAGCATAAGCAATGGGTCAATCACACCGCACACTTAAGGTCGCAGACCGCATCAAAGTGGTTGTAGCAAACCTGCTTGAGACAAAGATCAAAGATCCTCGTCTTGGGTTTGTCACAGTTACCGATGCTCGAGTGACCGGTGATCTTCAACAAGCGTCGATCTTTTATACAGTACTTGGTGATCTCGATGAGCGCGCTGCAACCGCAGCGGCTCTCGAGAGCGCTAAGGGTGCAATTAGATCTGCACTTGGTCGCGAACTTGGGCTTCGCATTACTCCAAGCATTGAATTCTTTGAAGATGGATTGCCGGAAAGTGCAAAGGCTTTGGATTCATTGCTAGAGAAGGTGCATGAGCAGGATGCCCAGGTTGCTGCGCTTCGCAAAAATGCGCAGTATGCAGGGGGAGAAGATCCTTACAAAGCTCCACGTGTTATCGAAGATTAATAGTGACAATGCATGGGTTTCTGGTTGTAGATAAAGAACCAGGTATGACAAGCCACGATGTGGTTGCTATTGCACGACGAGCATTAGGTACACGAAAAGTGGGTCATGCAGGAACTCTAGATCCGATGGCTACGGGCGTATTGGTTCTAGGCTTTAATAACGGAACTCGCTTGTTGCAATACATAACAGATGGCGACAAGAGCTATCAAGCAACCGTTGTTTTAGGCGTTTCGACAGTTACCGATGATTTCGAGGGTGAAGTTATTTCAAAGACTGATGCTTCATCGATTACTGATGAACAAATCAACTCAGTACTCGACACTATGCGTGGAACCTTCATGCAGCGTCCAAGCTCTGTCTCTGCTGTAAAGGTTGATGGAGAACGCGCTTACGATCGTGTTCGCGCTGGTGAAACAGTTGTTCTGGCCTCTCGTGAGGTAACTATTTCTCAGTTAGATATTCTCGAGATTCGCCACGTAGATCAACGCATCGAGATCGATATTGAAGTTACATGTTCTGCAGGCACGTACATTCGATCAATTGCACGTGATTGTGGGGATGAGCTCAAGGTGGGCGGTCATCTATCAGCTTTACGTCGTACACG
Source organism: Actinomycetota bacterium (assembly GCA_046052005.1). Classification (GTDB taxonomy): domain Bacteria; phylum Actinomycetota; class Actinomycetes; order Nanopelagicales; family Nanopelagicaceae; genus Planktophila. Next base: position 55,131 of record JBJONC010000003.1, on the reverse strand, counting down.
TGTTGCAGGTTTTACAACCACTGGCGCTGCAACAATTGCTCAGCTGAAAAATGCAGAGTTCTCAACGCTAGATCTAGCCGATGTGGCACGGGTGACTTTTCCGGTCCGAGAAATCGCTCTTGATGAGAAATTAGAGCTCTCCTTTGGAAGAACGTTGAACGCCAATCCAGCCGAAGGAATTCACGCGGGAATCTCTTCCTCTAATGAATTGATTGCACTCTTAAGCAATGTCGATGGCAAGGCCAAGCCAATTGCGGTCTTCGCGGCAGCGAATTAAATGTGAAGCCTGAGAATCTGAGATAATGAGCCTATGAGTATCGTTGTAATCGGCAATTTTGATGGCGTCCACAAAGGGCATCAGCAGATACTCAATCGCGCCAAAGCTTTGGCTGGCGATGAAAAGATTGTGGCCCTTACCTTTGATCCACATCCAGTTTCTGTTTTCGCACCTGAAAGAGCGCCAACTCTTCTTACAATTTTGAGTGACAAAATCGAACTGTTGAAGATTCACAACGCTGATCAAGTTGCGGTTATTAAGTTCACTAAAGAGTTTGCTGCTATGTCACCTGAAGATTTCGTCAACAAGGTTCTTGTGGAACAGCTAAAGGCATCCACCGTTATTGTCGGGGCTAATTTTACATATGGATCAAAAGCTGCAGGAAATGTTGAAACCCTAAGAAGTCACCCCGAGTTTGAGACTGTAGTTCTTGATCTGCAAGCCGACAATGATGAAAGTATTTCGTCAACTAGAATTCGTAAAGCAATCGTTGAAGGCAATGTTGAATCGGCTCGAGAGATGTTAACTCGTCCGCATCGCCTTGATGGCATCGTTGTCCATGGCGAAAAGCGTGGTCGTGAAATTGGATACCCGACGGCAAATCTTGGAAACATCGATGGACAAACAATTCCAGCAGATGGCGTATATGCAGGGTGGTTAACAGTCGGAATTGATCGTTGGCCTTCGGCGATTTCTATTGGAACAAACCCAACCTTCGAAGGGATTCGTGGCCGACAGGTTGAGGCGTACGCCTTGGATCAAGTTGGTTTGGATTTGTATACAAAGGCGGCAACCATCGAGTTTGGGTGGCGACTCCGAGAAACCCTTAAATTTGATGGCCTTGAACCATTGTTGGAGCAGATGGCCAAGGATTGCCAAGAGGCCCGTAGATTGACTGAGCTCTAAGCGGGGGATTTGCCTCGATTTCAGGTATCTCACGCCTGACTGTTACCCTAGCCCTTCAATCGAGTTAGCGAGTTTCTCGTGAGTCAAACCGAGAAGCCCTCGTGCTCAGTACATAAGGAGAACAAGAAATGGCATTAACACCAGAAGTTAAGAAGGAAATCATTGCTCAGTACGGTTCTACACCTACTGACACAGGATCACCTGAAGCACAGGTAGCGCTGCTTTCAAAGAGAATTGATCAGATCACTGATCACTTGAAGGCTAACCCACATGATCACCACAACCGTCGTGGTCTTTTGTTGTTAGTTGGTCGTCGTCGTCGCATCCTTCAGTACCTAGCGAAGACAGATATCAACCGTTACCGCGCAATTATCGAGAAGCTCGGTATTCGCCGCTAATTAAGTAAAACCAATCTGCCGTAGAGCGATGGTCCTCGGTAGTGGTTTCCGCGAACAGAGTTAATTGTTTGTGCGCGTGAACTTCGATCGAAGATTCATTCTCTCGGCAGATTAAAGGCACAACAATTCTGTTGTGTTCTCAATCTACAAAGAGGAGGACCCATGGAGGGTCAAGAGGTTCAGTCAGCCGTTGCAGTTATTGATAACGGAAAATTTGGAAAACGAGAGATTCGTTTTGAAACAGGTCGCCTAGCGCGCCAAGCAGCAGGAGCTGCAGCGGTCTACTTAGATGATCAAACAATGATCTTCTCGGCAACAACCGCATCAAAGACACCTAAGGATCAATTTGATTTCTTCCCTTTAACAGTTGATGTTGAAGAGAAGATGTATGCAGTTGGTCGTATTCCAGGATCATTCTTCCGTCGCGAAGGTCGTCCATCAGAGGATGCAATTCTTACCTGTCGTTTGATCGACCGTCCGCTACGCCCATCATTCGTAAAGGGACTTCGCAATGAAGTTCAGATCGTTGTGACTGTAATGGCACTCGATCCAGATCATATGTATGACGTTATTGCGATCAACGCAGCATCAATGTCTACACAGCTTGCAGGTCTTCCATTCTCTGGTCCAATCGGTGGCGTTCGCGTTGCTTTGATTGATGGTCAGTGGGTTGCATTCCCTAACCACTCACAGGTTGCAAACGCAGTCTTTGACATGGTTGTTGCAGGTCGCGTTACTAAGGATGATGTTGCAATCATGATGGTTGAAGCAGAGGCCACTGAGCGCACAATCGAATTAATCAAGGGCGGCGCACCAACACCTACAGAAGAGGTTGTTGCACAAGGACTTGATGCAGCAAAGCCATTCATCAAGATTCTTTGTGATGCACAGGCAAAGCTTGCAAAGGTTGCCGCAAAGCCAACTGCAGAGTTCCCAGTCTTCTTGGATTACCAGGATGATGTATTCGCAGCTGTCGAAAAGGCAGCTAAGGATGATCTTGCAAAGGCGCTAACAATCGTTGGCAAGCAAGAGCGCGAAACAAAGATCGATGAGATCTCTGCTTCTGTTAAGGAATCAGTTAGCGCACAATTTGAAGGACGTGAAAAGGAAGTTCCTGCAGCGTTCCGTTCATTAACTAAGAAGCTTGTACGTCAGCGCGTATTGCGCGACAAGATTCGTATCGATGGTCGCGGTCTTCGCGATATTCGTGCGCTTTCTGCAGAGGTAGAAGTTATTCCTCGCGTACACGGTTCAGCGATCTTCGAGCGTGGAGAGACACAGATTCTTGGAATCACAACTCTCAACATGTTGAAGATGGAGCAGCAGCTGGATACTTTGAATCCAGAAAATCACAAGCGTTACATGCACAATTACAACTTCCCACCATATTCAACTGGTGAGACTGGTCGTGTTGGTACACCTAAGCGCCGCGAAATCGGTCACGGTGCACTTGCAGAGCGTGCGTTGATCCCAGTTCTACCAACTCGCGAAGAGTTCCCTTACGCAATCCGTCAGGTATCTGAAGCCCTTGGTTCAAATGGTTCAACATCTATGGGTTCTGTTTGTGCTTCAACACTTGCGCTGTTTAATGCAGGTGTTCCACTACGTGCTCCAGTTGCGGGTATTGCAATGGGTCTTATCTCAGATGATGTTGATGGCAAGGTTGAATACGTTGCTTTGACAGATATCTTGGGTGCAGAAGATGCATTCGGAGATATGGACTTCAAGGTTGCCGGAACTAAAGACTTTGTTACAGCTTTGCAGCTAGACACAAAGCTTGATGGAATTCCTGCATCAGTTCTTGCTGGTGCACTTCTGCAGGCAAAGGAAGCGCGTCTTGCGATTCTTGATGTCATGAATGAAGCTATCGATGCTCCAGATGAGATGAGCCAATTTGCTCCTCGCATCATCTCTGTGAAGATTCCAGTTGATCAGATCGGTGCAGTAATCGGACCTAAGGGCAAGATTATTAACCAGATTCAGGATGAAACTGGCGCAGATATCTCAATCGAAGATGATGGAACGATCTACATCGGTGCAACTGATGGCCCATCAGCAGAGGCCGCGCGCGCACAAATCAATGCAATTGCAAACCCACAAATGCCAGAGGTTGGCGAGCGTTACTTAGGTACCGTTGTGAAGCTTGCTGCATTTGGTGCGTTCATCTCATTGATGCCAGGCAAGGATGGATTGCTGCACGTATCGCAGATCCGCAAGATGCATGGTGGAAAGCGAATCGAAAACCTTGAAGAGGTTATGAAGGTTGGCGACAAGATCCAGGTAGAAATCGGCGAGATCGATCCAAAGGGCAAGCTTTCTTTGGTTCCAGTACTTGAAGATGGAACAACTGGTTCAGCTGAATAAATGAGCGTTCGTCGTTCAGTATTACCTAGCGGTCTGCGTATCGTTACTGAAGAAGTTCCTTCGGTACGCAGCGCCGCGATTGGTATCTGGGTAAATGTTGGTTCTCGTGATGAAACCCCGGCCGTTGCTGGGGCTTCTCACTTTCTAGAGCACTTACTTTTCAAAGGAACCGCTCGACGCAACGCCTTAGAAATCTCTGCGTCAATCGAGTCTGTTGGTGGCGAAATGAACGCCTTCACCAGCAAGGAGTACACCTGCTTCTACGCTCGTGTAATCGACACTGATCTGCCGATGGCGATTGATGTTGTCTCAGATTTGATTACCTCATCAATCGTTACCGCTTTGGATGTTGACGCGGAGCGCAAAGTTGTTCTTGAAGAGATTGCAATGCGCGATGATGACCCCAGCGATCTAGTGCATGATCTTTACGCTGAAACCTATTATGGGAACACTCCATTAGGCCGTCCGATTTTGGGAACTATTGATTCCATTAACAATATGTCTCGGAACTCAGTTTTTAATTATTACAAGAAGCGTTACCTGCCTCAAGATTTAGTTGTTGCAGTTGCTGGAAACATTAAGCATAAGAAGGTTGTAGCGATGGTTGAAGCTGCACTTTCACAGGATGGATTCCTAGATGTAACAGGTGCGCCAGTGATTCGGCCAAATACGCCGGTCCGTAAGGCTCCTCAACGATCTGTTGGATTGATTTCACGCCCAACGGAGCAAGCACATATGTTTTATGGCATGGAGGGCGTTGCCCGTCTTGATGATCGTCGCTTTGCAATGGGAATTTTGGCATCAGCTTTAGGTGGCGGAATGTCGTCCCGTTTGTTCCAAGAGATTCGTGAAAAGCGTGGTCTTGCATACTCTGTGTATGCATACGCGCAGCAATTTGCAGGTAGCGGTCAGATTGGTTTCTACGCAGGTTGTAATCCATCTAAGGCGATTGAAGTAGTCGAGATCATTCGTGAAGTGTTGGCAGATGTTGCAGACAATGGAATGTCACATGAGGAAATCGAGCGGGCAAAGGGCGCAGTACGTGGCTCCTTGGTTCTTAGCCAAGAGGACTCTGGCTCACGCATGAGCCGAATAGGTAAGAATGAGATTGTCTACGGGCAGGTGATGGATTTTGATGAGATTCTCAAAGAGATTTCACGCGTAAATGCCTCAGACATTAAAGAAATTGCTAGCGCCTTCTTAACAAAAACGCCTACCCTTGCTCTCGTAGGTCCATTCAAATCTGAGTCAAAGTTTGAGAAGGTGTTAAGTAAATGATCAATGTTGCCGTCTTAGGTGCTCGTGGTCGAATGGGTTCAGAGGTTGTTAAGGCAGTTGAAGAAGCAGAAGGTTTGGCACTTGTTGCAGCCCTGGATATGGGTGATTCACTTGATCAACTCAAGGGTTCTGCTGCACACGTAGTTGTCGATTTCACAACTCCAGATAGCGTCATGGCTAACCTCGAGTTTCTAATTGATAATGGAATGAATGTGGTTGTTGGAACAACTGGTTTTGATGATGCCAAGCTGGCAACGGTTAAAGGATGGTTGGCGCAAAACCCATCAGTCGGCGTACTTATTGCTCCAAACTTTGCAATCGGTGCCGTATTGATGATGGAGTTTGCTGCAAAAGCTGCGCGTTACTTTGAATCGGCAGAAGTTATTGAATTACACCATCCGGCAAAGGTTGATGCCCCTTCAGGAACTGCGGCACGTACCGCCGAGTTGATGGCCGCTGCCCGTAAAGATGCAGGACTAGGCGCGATGCCAGATGCAACAACTTCCGCAATAGATGGAGCACGAGGAGCTTTAGTTGCAGGGATTCCTGTCCACTCTGTTCGAGCTCGTGGTCTTGTTGCACATCAAGAGGTCTTGTTTGGCGGATTAGGGGAGACCTTAACTATTCGTCACGATTCAATTGACCGTGCAGGATTTATGCCAGGAGTTATTCTTGGCGTGCGCAAAATTGTAAACACTCCTGGCCTAACTCATGGCCTCGACAAATTCATGTAAGGAGCAATCAATGTCTAAAGATCAAATTACTATGTACGGTGCCGATTGGTGCGGAGATTGCCGTAGATCAGAGCGACTATTGAATGAGCTCAATGTTGAGTACACAAAAATTGATACCGATGCAGATGTAACCGCCGCAGATAAGGTAATTGAAATCAATGGTGGAGCTAAATCAATTCCGGTAATTGTTTTCTCTGATGGAACCCACTTAACAGAGCCATCAGATAACGACCTAAAGGCAAAACTGCAATCTCTAGGAATTATCTAAAGCCAGTTGTAAACCGCTGCAGAAGATAGAGCAGCGGAGAGAACGACAACTGGAAATGGCGCTTTGAACATTAAGGCGATAATTGCCACCGATAGTCCAACTAAGCGTTGATCAAACATCAGTTGAGATTTCTCTGAAAAAGTTTGAACGGCTACAAGTGCGCTCAGTAACGCAATCGGGATCAATGTATTGATCTTTTGAATTTTAGGATGTGATAACCAGCGCTCCGGCACGGAATGTCCCGAGTATTTCAGCAGAAATGCTATGAGGCTTGTGCCAATTGTCGCGATCCAGAAAATACTCATCGCTTTAAACCAACCACGATCGCGATGAATGCTGTTGCAATAATTGGAAGACCTGCGGGCAGAACTGGGGTCATTGCAATTGCAAAGAGGGCACAACCAACCGCCAGCGCTCTTTCAAAATTTCCCGTTAAACGCGGCCACACCAAACCAAGAAATGCAGCAGGTACCGCTGAATCCAGACCAAATGCGCGGATATCTCCCATAGCTTGAGCCCCAAGTGCTCCAGCCAGTGTGAAGAGATTCCAGAAGATGAAAACACCAATACCTGTGAACCAAAAACCTTTTCGCATTGCATCGACGCCTCGCGGCTCTTGTCCTAATGCGACTCCGGTTGATTCATCGATAGTTACTTGCGCAGCAATAACTCTCTTTAAACCTTTCACCTGCAAGCGCGGAGCCATGATTACTCCATACAAAGCGTTACGAACTCCCAAGAGCGAAGCGGTTGCGATACCGCTGATCGCTGAACCTCCGGCACCAATGACGCCAATCACTGCAAACTGTGATGCACCCGAAAATGTAAGTAGCGACAGTAGGCAGCTCTGAAGAACAGAAAAACCATTGGCCACCGAAGCCGCCCCGAAAGCCACCCCATACGCCCCGACAGTGAAGGAAACGCTCATGGAATCCCTGAATGTGGTGGAGGAAACTGTGGACACGCGCCTATTGTGCCGTATAAATCCATGAGCCGATAGGGGCGCATAGATAGGGTGCGGTTATGAGTGAAGAGATTATTTACCGCGACGATGTAACTGTTGAGTTAGTTAAAGCCAGTGCAAGTGATGCAGATGTTATTTGGGCAGCACGTGTTTCAACCGCTGGTGAGCAATCAATGGATGAGATTGGCGAAGATCCAGCTCGTTCTGCAGGCTTGATCAACTACCTTGCACGTGAACGTCATGGTTCACCTTTTGAGCACACATCAATGACCTTCTTTATCTCGGCACCTATCTTTGTTTTCCGCGAATTTATGCGCCATCGCATCGCTTCCTACAATGAAGAAAGCGGTCGCTATCGTGAATTGAAACCTGTCTTCTATGTTCCTTCCGCAGAGCGCAAATTGGTTCAAGTTGGAAAGACCGGCGCTTATACATTTGTCGATGGAACTAAAGAGCAGTTTGATGTAACTGTTGAATCCATGAAGGCGGCGTATGTAATCGCTTATGAGAGTTATGTGAAGATGCTCGAAGCTGGTGTTGCACGTGAAGTAGCTCGCGCCGTATTGCCGGTTGCTACCTACTCATCAATGTATGTAACAATGAACGCCCGTGCTCTGATGAACTTCCTATCTTTGCGTACTGGCCGAGAAGGCTCCCACTTCCCAAGCTACCCTCAACGTGAAATTGAGATGGTTGCAGAGAAAATGGAGGCGGAATTTGCGAAATTAATGCCGCTTACATACGCAGCCTTTGAAAAGTCTGGACGAGTCGCCCCTTAAAACGGGTAGAGTTCGGCGCATGACAACGGCTGCTCCATTTGGACGTCTTCTGACGGCAATGGTCACCCCCTTCACAAAAGATGGGGCGATCGATTGGGCCGGCATTGAAACTCTTGCAGCGCATTTAGTTGCAAATGGTCACGATGGAATTGTTGTCAATGGAACTACCGGTGAAGCACCAACAACCAAATCCTCTGAAAAAGAGGAGATCATCCGCGTTGTTCGTAACACCGTTGGATCAAAGATCACCGTGCTTTCAGGTGCGGGCGATAATGAAACTGAGTACTCAATCAATCAAGCCAAGAGAACTGAAAACGCTGGCGCAGATGGATTGCTCGTTGTAACTCCTTATTACAACAAACCACCTCAAGCGGGAATCGAAGCTCACTTTAGGGCTGTTGCAGATGCGACCGATCTTCCAGTAATGATTTATGACATTCCAGGACGCACCGGAGTTCCAATTGAGCCCGACACAATTGTGCGTCTATCCGAGCACCCACAGATTGTCGCTTTGAAAGATGCAAAGGGAGATGTTGCATCTACCTCTTGGGTGATTAAGCGTTGTGGTATTCCTGTTTATTCTGGAGATGACATTCTTAATCTTCCATTGCTTTCGGTGGGTGCTGTTGGTTTTGTATCAGTTTGTGGTCATACAGTTGGCAAAGATTTACGTGAACTATTGGATGCTTGGTTTGCGGGTAACTCTGCACGCGCGTTAGAGATTCATCAGAAACTTCTACCTGTTTACACCGGTACCTTCCGTACCCAAGGTGCAATTCTCACTAAGGCGGCACTTACGCTGATGGGCCTACCTGGCGGCCACACTCGTCTTCCACTCGTCGATGCAACAGAGGCTCAGATTGCGCAGCTGCGCGAAGATCTGCGCGCTGGTGGCGTCGCAATTAACTAATGAATCATCCGCATCCAAATCTAAGCACTCCGCCCGCTTTAGTTGATGGCGGGTTGCGAATTGTTGCACTCGGTGGATTAACTGAAATCGGCCGTAACATGACGGTCTTTGAATACAAATCAAAGTTACTTATTGTCGATTGCGGTGTTTTATTCCCCGAAGAAAACCAGCCTGGAATCGATCTTATTTTGCCTGATTTTTCTTACATCAGAGATCGTCTACATGATGTTGTTGGAATCTTCTTAACGCATGGACATGAGGACCACATTGGAGCTGTTCCATACTTACTGCGTGAACGTGGCGATATTGCGATTTATGGATCGGCGTTAACCCTTGCTTTGATCACTGCAAAGCTCAAGGAGCACAGAATTTCTCCACTTACTCGCGAAGTCCGCGAAGGTGGAACTGAAGACATTGGCCCATTTACTTTGGAGTTTGTCGCAGTTAATCACTCGATCCCAGATGCATTAGCGGTAGTTATCAATACTGATGCCGGACGAGTTCTTGCAACTGGCGACTTTAAGATGGATCAACTTCCATTAGATGGTCGCATTACAGATTTAAGAACTTTTGCGCGCTTAGGCGAACAAGGCGTAGATCTTTTCATGGTCGATTCAACTAACGCAGATATTCCAGGCTTTACTCCATCTGAGCGAGAGATCATGCCTGCGCTTAATCGAGTGATCTCTTCAACCAGACGCCGTGTCATCGTTGCCTCATTTTCTTCACATGTGCACCGCGTTCAACAAGTAATAGATATCGCAGCTCAACATGGTCGCAAAGTGGTGTTTATTGGTCGATCGATGGTCCGCAATATGAAGATCGCAGAAGATATGGGATATCTCCAAGTTCCCGCAGATCTAGTTATTGATGCCAAAGATTTGGATCAGTATGACGACAATGTTGTTTTGATTTGCACTGGATCTCAGGGCGAACCAATGGCGGCATTGTCACGTATGGCAAATGGCGATCACCAAATCCGTGTGGGCGAGGGCGACACAGTTATTTTGGCATCTTCATTGATTCCAGGTAATGAAAACTCTGTATTTCGGGTGATTAACGAGTTGACTCGATTTGGTGCAAAGGTAGTTCACAAGGCAAATGCAATGGTGCACGTTTCAGGACATGCTGCCGCCGGAGAATTGTTGTACTGCTACAACATTGTTAAACCAAAGTATGTAATGCCAATTCATGGTGAATGGCGCCATATGAAGGCGAATGCGGAGCTTGCAATTCAATCCGGAGTTCCTCGCGGAAATACTTTTATCGTTGACAACGGTGTGGTGATTGATTTAATCGATCATGAAGCAGAAGTTGTTGGAGCTATCCCTGTTGGATTTGTCTTTGTCGATGGACAAAGTATCGGTGACATCACTGAAAGCTCCCTTAAGGATCGTCGAATACTTGGAGAAGAAGGCTTTATCTCCTGTGTTGTAGTTATAGATTCGCAAAGCGGCAAGATTGTTGCAGGACCGGATATTCATGCGCGAGGCTTTAATGAGGATGCGGCCATGTTTGATGAGGTCAAGACGCGAATTGAAAAAGCGTTGGCTATTGCAGTCGCTGACGGAAACAATGGCACGCATCAGCTGTCGCAGATCGTAAGAAAAACTATCGGCGGTTGGGTCGGGGGAGAGCATCGCCGAAAGCCGATGATTGTCCCTGTCGTGATTGAAGTTTAGGTAGCGGCGCGCCTAGTAGGTAAGAAATAGCAGACCCTTTACGATCGGGCGTGTGGCTAAAAGAAAAAAGGCAAAAAGTAAGACCGGAGCTGTAAGCGGAGCTCTTGGTCGCGGCCTTTCATCTACCTGGCGATTTATAGCAAAATCCTTGGGAAGCAGTGTTCGTTTCTTGGCACGTGGAGCACGAGATCTAGATCCTGCACACCAAAGAGATGGTGTTGCTTTTCTTGTTTTGATTCTGGCCCTCATAGCAACCGCTGGAACCTGGTTTAACTCCGACAATCTCGTTGGTCGTGCGGTGTACGCGGTAATTTATGGTGGTTTTGGTCGAATAGGTTTCTTTGCACCAATTGTTCTCATGTACTTTGCTTTCAGATTGTTTAGAGTTCCCGAAGACTCAAAGGCAACAGGTCGCATCATTGTTGGAACTTTTGCGCTTTTGCTTTCTTCTACAGGCCTTGCTCATCTTCTCAATGGTTCAGTTGGAACAGGTGCAACCGCAATGCGTCATGGCGGTGGATGGTTGGGTTATGGCGTTTCAACACCGTTGGTGAATCTCATGACCTCTGTGTTGGCCTATCCGGTCCTACTCATTATTTTTGTCTTTGGTGTTTTGGTGATTACCGCTACACCTGTCAATGAGGTTTTTGCGCGAATTGCAACAACAAGTACCTGGTTATGGTCTAAGCGTCCAGAGCGAACAGAGAAGTTAGTTGATGATTTTGAGGTCACAGATACGCCTCCATTTGAATCACCAGTTGTTGCCGAGTGGAACCTTCCTGCAGATGAAGAAGAGGAAGATCTGGACGAGGAAAGCTTTGACGAGGAATTTCCTGTTGAAGAATCCCTAGCTCCGGTTGCCCATGCAAATGAAAGCACCGTGGCAGTTAAGCGCCCCGAACAATTGCTATTGACCGCTGATGTTAAGTATGAGCTTCCAGCGCCAGATATTTTGCGTGCAGGTCCTGCAGCTAAAGCCAAGAGCAAGGCTAATGATTTAGTTGTTGCAGCTTTGACTGAAGTTTTCTTGCAGTTTGAAATCGATGCCAAGGTCACGGGATTTATGCGCGGGCCAACGGTTACTCGATATGAGGTAGAGCTTGGTAACGCGGTAAAGGTTGAAAGAATTACAGCACTTGCAAAGAACATTTCTTATGCAGTTGCTAGCAGCGATGTTCGAATTCTTTCGCCGATTCCAGGTAAGTCTGCGGTGGGTATCGAGATTCCAAATACTGATCGCGAGATCGTCGCATTAGGTGATGTTTTGCGCTCAACAGTTGCCGGCCAGGATCTACACCCAATGCTGGTGGCTTTAGGCAAGGATGTCGAAGGTAACTTTGTTTGCGCCAACCTAGCAAAGATGCCACACCTTTTGGTTGCAGGCGCAACTGGTGCCGGAAAATCATCGATGATCAATTCGATGATTACATCTATTTTGATGCGCTCAACACCAGATGATGTGCGTTTAGTGCTGATTGATCCAAAGCGTGTTGAGTTAACCGCATACGAAGGTATTCCGCATTTGATCACTCCGATTATTACCAATCCAAAGAAGGCTGCAGATGCATTGACTTGGGTGGTTCGAGAGATGGATCTTCGTTACGAAGACCTCTCAACCTTTGGCTTTAGACACATCGATGATTTCAATAAAGCGGTTAGAGCTGGAAAGGTTACGGTTCCTGAAGGTAGCGATAGGACTGTAGAGCCTTACCCGTATCTCTTGGTGATTATTGATGAGCTTGCGGATTTGATGATGGTTGCGGCTAAAGAGGTTGAAGAATCTGTCGTAAGAATTACTCAACTTGCTCGTTCTGCAGGTATTCACCTGGTACTTGCAACACAGCGCCCATCTGTAGATGTTGTAACGGGTTTAATTAAAGCCAATGTTCCTTCACGACTTTCTTTTGCAACCAGCTCGCTTGCAGATAGCCGAGTTATTTTGGATAGCCCTGGTGCTGAAAAATTAGTTGGACAGGGCGACGGTCTCTTTATTCCGATGGGTGCAAGCCGTGCAATAAGAATCCAGGGAGCCTACGTTTCTGAGCGCGAAATTGAAGCGGTAACAACTCATGTTAAGAAGCAACTGAAGCCGCGCTATCGTGATGATGTAACCGCACCAGTCAATCAAATGAAAATGGTTGACAAGGAAATCGGCGATGATCTGGATATCTTGTGTCAGGCTGTTGAACTAGTTGTTGGAACTCAGTTTGGTTCAACATCGATGCTGCAAAGAAAACTTCGTGTTGGTTTTGCTAAGGCTGGACGTTTAATGGATTTAATGGAGTCACGAGGAATCGTTGGCCCATCGGAAGGTTCTAAGGCTCGCACCGTCATGGTTAAGCCTGATGAACTTGATTCAGTTCTCGCCACGCTTCGCGACTACTAACTTTCGCGGAGTTAAGCGGGGTGGGGTGAGTTTCACCCCTATACATCACTCTCAAGCCTAGTCACCCTGACCGTTCACGACTTACACTTAACTCTCACCCATTGGATGTATTGAGGAAGTTTCATGTCACTTGGATCAATGATCTCTAAGGCGCGTAAGGATGCTGGCCTTAGCATCGATGATCTTTCGGCAGCCACAAATATTCGTGGGCCATTGCTTCGCGAAATGGAAGCAAATAATTTTTCACAATGTGGCGGAGATACTTATGCACGCGGACATATTAGAAATATCGCCACCAAGTTAAATATTGATCCTCAACTTTTCTTAACAGCTTTTGAAGATGAGCAGATGCATGTAGATCGTTCTATGCAAGATCTCTTGGTTGAAACGAGCGTCATGCGCGAACCGAGCGAGACTCGTAAAGTTTCCTGGAAAGTCTTAGTAACAATTTCTGTTGCTTCGCTATTTGTCGCAGGACTTGCACAGATAATTGTGTCCAATAACTCGACACCAGATATTCCTGCCCTGATTGAAGAAACCACAGCTCCAACTCAGTCACCAGAGGCATCTTCTGAAGCGACACCTGTGGAAGAGGTAGTTCCCGAAGAAGCTCCAACGGTTTCAACAGGACAAGGAGTTGAGGTCGTTATCTCAGCTACCCGTGCAAAGAGTTGGCTCTTTGTTTCTGATGCATCGGGAAGAACTTTGTTTAGCGGACAAATTGCGGCAGGTGTTACTAAGACATTTACCAGCGACCAACAACTAAATCTCAAAGTTGGCAATGCCGGGGGAGTAGATCTCTCGGTAAATGGGAAAAAGATCGATTCTCTAGGTCTTGATGGCCAAGTTGTTAGCGTGTCGTACGGAGTAGATTCCTAATAGCCCGCAGCACTGTAAGATTGTGCAAATGAAGCGCACAGTTGCAGTTGTCACTTTAGGGTGCGCACGTAATGAAGTAGATTCCGAAGAGCTTGCCGGTCGGTTAGCCGCTGATGGTTGGACCCTTGTTGATGATGTTGAATCAGCAGAAGTCGCCTTGGTAAATACATGTGGCTTCATCGAATCAGCGAAGAAGGACTCGGTAGATGCCCTTCTTGAGGCTAACTCGCTCAAGGGGCATGGAACAACCCGAGCAGTTGTTGCCGTTGGCTGCATGGCCGAACGATACGGAAATGAATTAGCTGAAGCTTTGCCAGAAGCCGATGCAATCCTAGGTTTTGATGACTACAAAGATATTTCAGCCCGCTTGCAATCAATTGTTGCAGGTGAGTCACACAAAGCTCATGTTCCTCGTGATCGTCGCGCTTTGCTTCCTATCGCACCTGCCGAGCGAGCAGATGCTCGACAAGAAGAAGAGTTTTCTCGCAAGCGTCTAGGAACCGCTCCGTGGGCACCATTGAAGATCGCATCTGGTTGCGACCGTCGTTGTTCATTCTGCGCAATTCCATATTTCCGCGGTTCATTTATCTCTCGTCGTCCCACTGAAATTATCAATGAGGCGCGTTGGCTCGCTGAAAATGGCGTTTCGGAGATGTTCCTTGTCAGCGAAAACACCACATCATATGGAAAAGATTTAGGCGATCTTCAATTGATGGAAAAGATCCTGCCTGAAATCGCCGCTCTACCAGGTATCGAACGAGTTCGACTTTCATATCTACAACCTGCTGAAATGCGACCAACATTGCTGCAGGCCATGATCGCAACGGATAAGACAGCGCCATACTTTGATCTTTCTTTCCAGCACACAAGCCCAACGGTTTTGCGCCGCATGCGCCGCTTTGGAGACACTGAAAAATTCTTACATTTGATTAACCAAATTCGTGCTTTGTCACCAGAGGCCGGAATCAGATCCAACTTTATTGTTGGCTTTCCAGGTGAAACTCAAGAGGATTTTGATGATCTCGCGAACTTTATTACCCAGGCAAAGCTCGATGCCGTGGGTGTATTTGGTTATTCCGATGAAGATAACACCGAAGCCCTTAACTTAACTGACAAGGTTGATGCCGATGTGATCGCTCAACGGGTTGAGACATTATCTTCACTTGCCGATGAGATGGTTTCGCTTCGTGCTCAGGCGCGTATCGGCGAGAGCGTTCGGGTCTTGATCGAGGATGCAGAGCTTCAAGAGGGACGCGCTGCGCATCAAGGTCCAGAAGTCGATGGAACTACAACCTTCATTGGCACTGATTTCACCGTTGGTCAGTATGTTGATGCAGTGGTGATTGACTCGATGGGCGCAGATTTGGTGGCAAAGCCGGTATGAAGTTGCCCGCCTTTATAACTCCTAATTTCATCACCGTCATGCGATTGGTTTTTGTACCAGTAGGTGCTTATACCCTTTTTAAGAATGGGGGAGATGACACCACCTGGCAGTACATATCATGGTGTGTATTTTTCGCTCTTGGCATGTCAGATGTTTTGGATGGCAAGCTTGCACGAAGCCGCGGAACGATCACAGAGTTTGGAAAGTTTCTCGATCCGGTTGCCGATAAGTTTATGATCGGAACGGCGATGGTCTCGCTTTCGATTTTAGGAAGAATGCCATGGTGGATGACCATTGTTGTTTTGAGTCGTGAAATTGGTATCACAATTTTCCGCCTGGCAGTTATTAAGCGCGGCGTCATCCCAGCCAATCGCGGTGGAAAGATCAAAGCCATGATGCAGGGTTTCGGCGTGGGTTTCTATGTTTTGCCACTAGATGAAAGCCTTTACTGGTTCCGCGATGGCTTTATGTACATTGCGCTAGCGCTCACTATCTTTACAGGTGTTTACTATGTAAAATCAGCTCTAACTCATAAAGCATGACCCACAAGAAATAAGTTAGAAGAGAGATCTGATGGCGCTTCCAAGTGAGATTACAGGCTTTGCCGCCGAGATCGTTGAACACCTGCGCCAACGCGGTGAAACAATCAGTACCGCTGAATCACTTACTGCAGGAGCTGTTAGTTCAGCGATAGTGACTATTTCTGGGGCATCAGATGTTTTTGTAGGCGGGGTCACCGCGTATCGTGACGAGATCAAGGTTTCTCATTTAGGAATCGATCCTGAATTAATCGAAAAGCACACCGTCATCAGCGAAGAGGTCGCCGTTGCTATGGCCAAGGGGGCGATTAGATCCTTTGGAACTACCTGGGCTATCAGCACCACTGGAGTCGCTGGACCTAACCCACTCGATGGACATCCTGTTGGCGCCGTGTGGGTTGCGATCGAAGGGCCGATAAGCCAAACCATCGAACTTTCATTGTCAGGTGAACGTGAATCTGTGCGAAACGCCGCTACATCAAGCGCGATCGCCACCTTTGCGCGTATTCTTAGACATCGCAGTTAAAGATCAGATTGATACTTTTACAAGGATAGGAGGAAATGACAATGGTTCTAGTTCGTGAAGCTGTTGGCCAGACCCTCCGCGCTGCTCGCACATCTCAAGGTCGCACCTTGCGTGATGTTGCCCGTGATGCCCGTGTCTCATTGGGGTATTTGTCTGAGGTTGAACGTGGTCAAAAAGAGGCATCCTCTGAACTGCTCAATGCGATCTGTACAGCATTAGGTCTATCGCTTTCAGGTGTTTTTTCTCAGGTCGCTTCAGAGCTCAAGAGCCGTGAGGGCGTCACTCTCACTGTTGTCGATGCCGCTTAACAAGTACGCGCCACAAGTAGCAACTCACCGCCGTACACAAAACGCAATTCTTGAAGCAACTAAAGAGTTGATTGCAACTACTGGCCTTAAGAAAATGTCCATGATTGAGATTGCGGATGCATCTCAAGTTTCGAGAGCGACCTTATATAACCATTACCGTGACAAGGAAAGTGTTCTTCTTGCATTGTGCGAATCTGAATTAATTCGCTTAGTAGAAATTGCACAAAACGCACCAGATGCATCATCTGCGCTTGAGCAGATTTCACTTAAGGTTTCTTCAGATTCTGCGCTCGCGGCGATGCGTTTACAAGATCCCGAACTGCTAACCGTTGCATTAACCCATCACGATGATCAGCTATGGAAAGCTTTTGCCATCGCATTGAATCATCTACTAGGTGAAGGTAAGGCAGCGCTAGCGTTACGTTGGTTATTGGGACAGGCGCTACATCCACTCACACCTGAACAATCTCGATCTCAATCACAAGGGATTGCCGGCATTGCGAATCTCTGATCTTCGCGAACGAATCACCTTGTCATTTGGTGATTCATGGGCGGCATCTTTTTCATCAGATATTGCGATTTCCGATCTTGGAAGCAAGAGCGTTAATGAGGCTTTGGCAGCGGGTTTTGAGCCCGATGTGATTTGGAAAGCGGTATGTAAGGCTCATCCAACAGAGACAGAAAAGTACAAATACTAAAGTGCCGGTTCATTCTCATAGATATACACAAGACCTCAACAACCCTGCGCTAGTCCTTGTTCATGGGTTGGGTTCAGCCGGAAGTATTTGGAAGAGTCTTGTGCCGCAGCTGTTAGAAAACTTTACGGTTTATGCAATCGACCTGCCAGGACATGGAGATGCGCCACTAAACAAAGATGAAGAAATGGACCCTCGTTCCTTAGCTCAAGCCATCGTCGATTACATGGTTTCTGAAGTACAGGTTGAGAAGATGCATGTTGCCGGGAATTCATTAGGTGGCTGGATTTCACTAGAAATGGCAGCGGTTGCTCCCGA
This sequence comes from Actinomycetota bacterium, assembly GCA_046052005.1. Classification (GTDB taxonomy): domain Bacteria; phylum Actinomycetota; class Actinomycetes; order Nanopelagicales; family Nanopelagicaceae; genus Planktophila. The sequence continues at coordinate 37,536 of JBJONC010000003.1, read as the reverse complement.
CAATGTGTTGAGCGTTACCGCATTAGCCCCAGCTGGCTTGTGGCATGAACTTCCGCCGCGAAAACTTCCACCTAGTCTTGACGCCCGAATTCTTGCAAAAATTTCGCAGTACTTCATGAAGACGGCGTATCGAATTCCAGCATTAAAAGCTATTGGTTATAAGAAGATCACACACTTGTGGCGCGAATTAAGTTTTGAGTCATGTCGCGATTCAGTAATAGCGATGGCACGGTCAAAGGGATACATGCCGATGTGGCATGGCGCAAATGGCCGTAGATTTAAATCTGTTGTTCCTGAAAAGGTAAAGCTGTCAATAGTTTTTGGTGATAACGATCTGACTTTGCCAGAGGAGATTGCGCAAGAAAAAAGCGTTGCACCGCCACACTCGCGATGGATCGTGGTTGATAACTGCCCACATGTGATTATGTGGAACTACCCAACATTAACGGTGGAGCTGATCAAGAAGACAGCTCTCATTGCGTCGTAGCGACACCTCAGCAAAACACCTCAAGGATCCACGGATTCTTTGCACTACCTTGAATTAACTCGCACTCAAATTTCTTGTTAACGATTGTGCGTAGCTGCTCAGGCGTACTGATGATTTCGCCATGTTCAAAAAGATGGCGAGCAACTTCTCCGCGAGTCTTTTTAGACATGTGGGTGATTACCTTTTTCTCGCCATCTACAGTTGTAAAGACTTTAACTTCGACGGTTTTTTCAACGGGGGATTGCCAAACCGTTTGGTATGTCGAAGAACGGCAATCAATGATTAACTCAGTTGTAATCCCATCAAGGACGCCGGCAACCTTGGGGGCCATTTCCTTGTTCACAATCCTTTCTTTGTAGGGCTCGATGGGATCCAATGGGCGCAACGCTCCGTACTTAGCTGAAATGATGATGAGGCTGCTCTGGGCAAGCTGTTGTTGGGCCGCGGAAAGGGAGCCCCAGCCGAGGGCTGCGTACAAAACGCCGGTATAGACCTGGATCGCTGGCCCAGGGGTTGGGGATTTCTTCTCAGAAGGGGGCAACAGGATCAACACCGCCCCAGTATGACTGGGCGACACGCGTATTTCTTGTCAGGGGCGCCTGCTACCTTTCGAACAGATGTTCGGATAAACTAAACAAGTACAACCAGAGCGGTTCCAACCTCCGCCTACAGCGCTTCTCCACACTCGATGTGGGGGATCTGTAGTCCGTCGTTGGGTCTCCGTACCTTCTGGGCCGCACACCAAACGAACTGCATATCGCAGGACGTTCTATCGAAAGGAATGTACGTGGCTACTGAAAAAAGTAATAAAGCTAATGATGCAGCGCAAGACAAAGCCAATAGCGAACGCCAAAAAGCGTTGGACACAGCCCTAGCCCAGATCGAACGTCAATTTGGTAAAGGCTCAGTAATGAAGATGTCAGAGCGTCAGAACGCAGTTATCGAAGTTATTCCAACTGGTTCAATCGCACTTGATATCGCACTTGGTATCGGTGGACTTCCACGCGGTCGCGTTGTTGAAATTTACGGACCAGAGTCTTCAGGTAAGACAACCCTTACATTGCATGCGATTGCAAATGCTCAAAAGGCTGGCGGAATCTGCGCATTTATCGATGCAGAGCATGCATTTGATTCAGAGTATGCAAAGAAGCTTGGTGTAGATATTGATGCGCTACTCGTCTCTCAACCAGATACAGGTGAGCAAGCACTTGAAATTATGGACATGCTTGTTCGTTCAGGTGCACTTGACCTAGTTGTCGTTGACTCAGTTGCAGCGCTTGTTCCACGTGCAGAGATCGAAGGCGAGATGGGTGACTCACACATGGGTCTACAGGCTCGTTTGATGTCACAAGCACTTCGTAAGATTACTGGTGCACTTCACCAATCAAAGACAACAGCGATCTTTATTAACCAGCTCCGCGACAAAATCGGTGTCTTCTTTGGTTCACCTGAAACAACAACTGGTGGTAAGGCACTTAAGTTCTACGCCTCTGTTCGCTTAGATATCCGTCGTATTGAAACCCTTAAGGATGGCCAAGAATCTGTTGGTAACCGTACCCGTGTAAAGGTAGTCAAGAACAAGATGGCTCCACCTTTCAAGCAGGCCGAGTTCGACATCATCTACGGAACTGGTATCTCACGTGAAGGTTCATTGATCGATATGGGTGTTGATATCGGTATCGTCAAGAAGTCTGGCGCTTGGTACACATACGAGGCGGATCAACTAGGACAGGGCAAGGAGAATGCTCGTTCATTCCTACTTGATAACCCAGATCTAGCTAATGACATTGAGAACAAGATCCGCGAACACTTTGTACCGGTTGAGGTTGATCCAGCACTTGTTGCAGCGATCGATGAGGCCGCCGCAGAGGTGGATTTCTAACCTTCAATGCTTGAATATGTAAAGGTTGACCACGAGGCTGACCCTTACTCAATCGCCAACACCATCGCATTAAATGCTTTGGTTGCGCGAGCTAAGAGTAAGGGTGAGCTTCTGGATCATCTTAAAAAGCGCGGGGTCGAGGATGATGTTGCTAATGCAACTGTTTATCGACTTCAGGAAAAGGGTTTGATCAACGACTCTGAGTTTGCAAAGGCGTGGACACAATCACGCCACACCTCGAAGAAGTTATCAAAGCGAATCATCGCCTCTGAGCTTCGAACTAGGGGAGTTGATCAACAAAGTATTGATGAAGCTCTGGATGAGATTGATGATGAGTCTGAGTATCGCACCGCATTTTCGTTGGCGATGCGAAAGTACAGCACCATGAGTCGATTAGAGCCAGAGGTTCAGGTTCGCAGAATTCAATCTCTTCTGCAGCGAAAAGGATTTTCCTTTTCTACTATTTCTCGTGTTATTCGCGAGCTAGGTGTTCAGTCAGACGAGCAGCGGTAGCAACCACTGCAGCGGCATGAATGCGGCCTGGTTGACGTCCTAGACGTTCGATCGGGCCGCTAATGCTTACCGCAGCGATTACCTTGCCATTAGGTGCACGCACCGGTGCTGAGACAGATGCAACTCCTGCTTCACGCTCTCCAACAGATTGTGCCCACCCACGACGACGATCAGCAGATAACTGCGCCGCGGTGAAACGTGCATTGGTTAAGCCGCGATGAATCTTTTCAGAGTCTTCCCAGGCCAATAAAATTTGTGCCGCAGATCCGGCTTGCATAGTTAAAGCAGCGCCCACAGGTACAGAATCTCTAAGCCCTGACAAACGTTCCGCAACGGCAACACAAATACGTAAATCACCTTGGCGACGGTAAAGCTGTGCGCTCTCACCAGTTGCATCACGCAATGCCGACAACGCTGGGGCGGCAGCAGCTAACAAGCGATCCTCGCCAGCTGCAGCGCCAAGTTCGCCGGATCGAGGACCAAGAACAAAACGTCCCGTTAAATCACGGGTGACTAATCTATGGAACTCCAGAGCTACGGCTAAACGGTGGGCGGTAGGTCGTGCGATACCAGTGGCAGCCACTAACTCAGCTAATGAGTGAGGACCAGCCTCTAGGGTGCTTAGAATTGCCACCGCTTTGTCTAAAACGCCAACTCCGCTATTCTTTGTGTTCACAGAGTGATATTAGCATCTCAGTATCTGATACATCAAGCTGGATATGACAAAGGAGCACCGAAGCCGTGGGTAAAACTTTAGCCGAGAAGATTTGGGCAGAGCATGTTGTTCGCCAAGCAGATGGCGAACCAGATCTGATTTACATCGATCTTCATTTAATTCACGAGGTAACAAGCCCACAAGCCTTTGATGGTTTGCGTCTTGCAGGTCGCCCGGTGCGTCGTCCAGATTTAACTATTGCTACAGAGGATCACAACGTTCCTACCATTGATATCGATAAGCCAATCGCTGATCCTGTTTCAAAGTTGCAGGTAGATACCTTGCGCGCAAACTGTGCCGAATTCGGTGTTCGCATTCACTCACTTGGCGATAAAGATCAAGGCGTCGTCCACGTTGTTGGACCACAGCTCGGAATCACGCAACCAGGAATGACAATTGTGTGTGGAGATTCGCACACTTCAACTCATGGTGCCTTTGGCGCATTAGCTTTTGGTATCGGAACTTCAGAAGTAGAGCATGTATTAGCAACCCAGACTTTGCCGTTGCAACGACCAAAGACAATGGCGATCAATGTAGAAGGAACGCTTAAGCCTGGCGTAACATCAAAGGATATTATTCTTGCAATCATCGCAAAAATTGGCACCGGTGGCGGACAGGGCTATGTCATCGAATATCGCGGAAGTGCAATCCGTGCGCTCTCAATGGAATCTCGAATGACTGTCTGCAATATGTCAATTGAAGCTGGTGCACGCGCAGGTTTGATTGCACCTGATCAAACCACCTTTGATTACATTAAGGGCAAGCCCCATGCACCTGAAGATTTCGATGCAGCGGTTACGTACTGGAAATCTCTCTACACCGACGCAGATGCACAGTTTGATGTCGAAGTAAATCTCAATGCAGATGAGCTCGAGCCATTTGTTACTTGGGGAACTAACCCAGGACAGGGACTTCCATTAAACGCAGTTGTTCCTAACCCTGCAGATTTTGCTGACACTGAGCAGCGCACAGCGGCAGAGCGCGCACTTGTGTACATGGGCCTTGAAGCAGGGACGCCACTGAAGAAGATAGCGATTGACACTGTTTTCTTGGGCTCTTGCACCAATGGTCGAATTGAAGATCTTCGCGCAGCGGCAGATATTTTGAAGGGTAAGAAGATCGCATCATCGCTTCGCATGTTGGTAGTTCCAGGATCTGCGCGAGTACGTCTTGAAGCAGAGGCTGAAGGTCTAGATAAGGTCTTTCTTGATGCCGGAGCAGAATGGCGTAATGCGGGTTGTTCTATGTGCCTTGGCATGAACCCTGATCAACTTGCAGTTGGTGAGCGCTCAGCATCAACATCAAACCGAAACTTTGAAGGACGTCAAGGTAAGGGTGGAAGAACCCACTTGGTAAGTCCACTTGTCGCAGCTGCAACCGCTCTGCGTGGAACTCTGTCATCACCTGCGGATCTGTAAGGAGTAATTGATCATGGATAAATTCATTACACATGTTGGAACAGGTGTTCCACTTCGTCGCAGCAATGTTGATACAGATCAGATCATCCCTGCTGTCTATCTAAAGCGAGTTACACGCAGTGGCTTTGAGGATGGTTTGTTTGCCGCCTGGCGTAACGACCCTGAGTTTGTTTTGAATCAACCTCAGTTTAAGGATGCGACAGTGCTTGTAGCTGGTGCTGATTTCGGTACAGGTTCATCTCGCGAACACGCGGTTTGGGCGCTACAAAATTATGGCTTTAAGGTTGTTATCTCGAGCCGCTTTGCAGATATCTTCCGCGGTAACTCGCTTAAGGGTGGTTTGCTCACAATCATTCTCGACCAAAGCGATGTAGAGGCGATGTGGGAGCGAATTGAGTCTGATCCTGCTACAGAGATCACCGTTGATTTAGAAAACCGCGTTGTTTCATATGCAGATAAGAGCCTGTCATTTGCAATCGATGATTACACCCGTTGGCGTTTAATGGAAGGTCTCGATGACATTGGGCTGACCTTAAAACAGACTGATTTCATTGACTCATTTGAGAAAAAGCGCCCTGCATACAAACCTGCAACCCTTCCGATTCGTTCGTAAGTAGGCAAAAACAAGCGTAAATCAGCGGTTTTGAGGCTGGGTGATCACGGTTTTGATCAACTCTCAATCATTGATTTAGAGTTTTCTACGCATAAAAACCGCGGTTTTGGTGCATTTTCTATGCAATAAAAAATTGCGACACGCGCAATTCAATAGCGTAATCACCCCTTATAAGCGCGTAGGTTTATGAACACGTTAAGCGGTTGCTTAACATTTACGCGTAAATAAGGGGAATTCAATGAATAAGGCCCAATTCATTGCTGCGTTAGCACCACACTTCAACGACAGCAAGAAGGAAGCAGCTCACGCTGTAGATATCGTTTTTGACACAATCGTTCGCAACCTTTCAAAGGGCGAAGATGTAATGATCAACGATTTCGGTAAGTTCAAGAAGGTTGACCGCAAGGCACGCATGGGACGTAACCCATTCACCGGCGAGACAATCAAGATCAAGGCTTCAAAGAAGGCTCGCTTCCTACCTGCAAAGGCACTGAAGGAAGTTATCTCAGGAGATCGCAAGCTAGGTCCTGCTCCAAAGCCAGAACCAAAGCCAGTTGCAAAGCCAGCAGCTAAGAAGGCAGCGCCAAAGAAGGCTGCTAAGAAGGTTGCAAAGAAGGCAGCTCCAAAGAAGGCGGCTAAGAAGTCACCTGCGAAGAAGAAGCCAGCAGCAAAGAAGGTTGTAAAGAAGGCTAAGAAGAAGTAATTCTTTTTAACTTATAAAACGGGGTCAGCTCACGCTGACCCCGTTTTTGCTTCTCCAGCACTACTATTAATTCCATGACGGAGTACAAAGTTTCTTACGCTGCTCCCAAAGGAAAGCCCCTAGGAACCAACTTCGCTTTCAAAATCGGCACCAAGGTATTAATCCCAGTAATGAATCTGGTGGGCAAGAAGGTATGGCGCGGAGGAGAAAATCTTCCTAAGACCGGAAAAGTTATCGTCGCAAGTAATCACCTTTCATACTTAGATGTTTTGTTTTTAACTCACTTCTTGTTTCGCAACGGTCGAGCACCCCGATATATCGGCAAAGAGGGTGTTTTTAAAGTCCCTGTAATTGGAAAAATCATTCTGGCTGCAGGCATGGTCCCCGTAGCTCGCGAAAGCAAAGATGCATCCAAAGCATTAGATCACGCAGTCAAATTGTTAGAGCGTGGACATTGCGTTGGGGTGTACCCAGAAGGAACTCTGACTCGTGACCCCCATGGATGGCCAATGGTTGCCAAGACTGGATTGGCACGATTGGCAATTACAACTCAAACACCCGTTGTGCCTATTGCGCAATGGGGTTCACAGATTGTTATGCCAACCTATGAAAAGAAGTTGAAAATCTTCCCACGTACACCGATAAAGATGCTTGCCGGTAAACCATTAGATCTTTCTCCTTGGTACGGCAAAGAAAATGATGCGGATGCACTGCGTGAAGCAACAGCATTTGTTATGCGAGAGCTGACGACTCTTCTCGAAGAGCTACGTGGCGAAAAGCGTCCCGTTGAAATCTTTGACCCTCATAACTCTGACTTACCTCGAACTGGAAACTTTAAGAAGGCAAAAAAGAAGTGAGCAAAGTAGTTGTACTTGGCGCAGGCCAGTGGGGAACAACTATGGCCCAAGTTCTGTGTGATGCCGGAAACCATGTTTTGATGTGGGGACGCAGCCAAGAGCTTGTTGATGAAGTAAATGAAAAGCACACCAATTCGAAGTACTTAGATGAGAGTGTTTTACCTGTAGGACTAATGGCGACCACTGATTTGCGTGAGGCTTTTGAGTATTCAAATATTTACGTCCTGGCAGTTCCTGCACAGACACTTCGTGAGAACTTAAATGCCTGGAAATCATTGGTTCAGCCAAATGCTTTGTTTGTCAGTACATTAAAGGGTATTGAAGTGAGCACGATGTCTCGCATGACTGAGATTATTTCTGAGATCATGGAGACCGACAATATTGCGATCATTACCGGTCCAAACCTTGCAAACGAACTAGTTCTTCGCGAGCCTGCTGGGGCGGTAGCCGCGGCACACACACTTGCTATTGCAGAAAAGGTTCAGCAGCTTTTTACCACTCCGTATTACCGGGTTTATACATCGGTAGATGTGTTGGGTTGCGAGCTGGCTGGTGCGATAAAGAGTGTGATTGCGCTTGCCGTAGGAATTTCTATCGGCATGGGTTATGGAGAAAATACTCAAGCGATGTTGATTACTCGAGGACTCAATGAAGTAGCTCGCTTGTGCGCGGCGCACAATGCAGATCCATTAAGTGCTGCAGGTCTTGCTGGAATGGGTGATCTGGTTGCTAGCTGTGGTTCGCCACTTTCTCGAAACCGAACCTTTGGTGAAGTCTTAGGAAAGAGTGGTTCGATGGATGTGGCGCGAACTCAAGTCGCAAAGACCGTTGAAGGTGTCGCATCATCTAGCGCGGTTCTTGAGATTGCACATCGCGTAGGGATCGAAGTACCTGTAATTGAAGCGGTAGCAGATGTTGTTTCAGGCTCTTTAACACCTGCGCAGGCTTTAGACCGCTTAATGGAGATAACTACAAAAGCAGAAAACTTCATCCGATGAGCAGATTAACGGTTGCAATTATTTGTGGTGGCCCAAGCAGTGAGCATGAGGTCTCATGCGTATCTGGCGGGGGAGTTCTTAAAGGTTTAGATAAGAAGAGTTTTTCGCCGATCTTGATTGGGATAACCAAGGCGGGCAAATGGGTGCTTCTTGATGACAATTACCCATTAGCGATTGTCAATAAGGCTATGCCTACGATTGAAGATAATGGAACCACTGTGGAGCTTGCTCGAGGTGGGCTTCTAATCAACGGTGTTCTTACAAAGATTGATTGCGCATTTTCAATTCTTCATGGCGAATTTGGTGAAGATGGAAAGATTCAGCAACTTTTAGAAGATGCCGTAATTCCTTATGTAGGTAGTGGAGTTAAGGCATCTGCAGATGCAATGGATAAAGCAAAAGCCAAAGAGCTATTTTCGGCCGCCGGGTTAGCGGTTGCTCCAGGTGTAGTTGTTCACAAAGGACAGGCTCAACCAGATGCCGAATCGCTTTCATATCCAGTATTTGTAAAGCCATCGAGCGGTGGGTCAAGTCGTGGAACGCACAAAGTGAAGTCAGCTGATGAACTTTCTGGTGCAATTGATGATGCTTTCTTGTATGACGACAAAGTCTTAATAGAGACCGCAGTCAATGGACGTGAAATTGAGTGTGCAGTGCTCGAACGTGATGGCACCAGCTATGCATCTGTGGTTGGCGAAATTGTGGTCAATCCTCAATTTGAGTTTTATGATTTCGAAGCGAAGTATCTGGACAATGCGACAACGGTGAAGATCCCGGCAAATATTTCAGAAGAGGATGCGCAGGCGATTCAGATTGCTGCGATGCAGGCCTTTGATGCGATTGGCTGCGCTGGACTTGCACGCTGCGACTTCTTTTACACCGATAACAACGAAATCATCATCAATGAGATCAACACTCTGCCTGGATTTACCGGTACGAGTGTTTACCCCAAGTTATGGCAGGCGACGGGAGTCAGTTATACCGATTTGATTACAGCGCTCATTGATTCTGCAATCAATAAGGTTAATTAAGAAGTAAGTGGTGAATTAGCTCAGGTGTGTAACTGGGCAGGTCAAGGTGCGAGTAATTCCAGGCACTGCCTGAACCTTTGAAAGCACCAAGCGACCAAACTCTTCCATGCTTGATGCTTCAGCACGCATGATCACATCGTAAGGACCAGTAACACCTTCAGATAATGTGACGCCGGCAATCTTTGCCACAGCATCAGCAACTCCTGTTGCCTTACCAACTTCAGTTTGAATCAAGATGAAAGCCTGTACTGACATGAGAAGTCCCTTCTGGTCGATGGCTTAACGCTACCGTAGATGAGCCCCGACGAGGTAGTCGATTAGGCTAAGCGGTATGAACTTCGATGAGGCACAGGTAATTGCCGCCCTTGCCCGCATATTTGGAAGCACGCAACGTGGAGTCGAGATCGGCATCGGAGATGATGCGGCGGTTGTAAAGACTTCAGAGCGCACCGCGATTACAACTGATGTTGCCGTCGAAGGAACTCATTTCAAAACTGAATGGTCCAGCGCCTTTGATATTGGTCGAAAGATAACTGCTGCGAATCTGGCTGATGTCTATGCGATGGGCGGTTCTCCACGATTCTTGGTTGCGGCAGTAACACTTACCGGCGATGAAACGATGGAATGGATTGAGGAGCTCGCCGAAGGCATTGCGCATGAAGCAAGCAGTTGTGGTGCATATGTAATTGGGGGAGATCTTGCAAAAGGCCCGTGTAAATCAATTGCGATCACCGCAATCGGTCAGATTGATCTGGCAATTACACGCTCTGGTGCTCAAGCAGGAGATTCAATTTACATTTCTTCTCTACCAGGTTGGTCTGCGGCAGGGCTAGCTGTAATAGATAAAGATCTTGATTCAGATATCGCCCTGCATGCACTCTCTGAGTTTTCTGCACCAACCGTTGATTATTCAGCCGCGGTGCAGTTTGCAAATGGAAAAGCAACAGCTATGTGCGACATTAGCGATGCGCTCGTAATTCAGGCAGAGCAGTTGGCTTCATCTTCTGGAGTTGCATTACACATTGATCAAGATTTAATCACCAAGCACCCTGAGTTTGGAACGTTAAAAGAGTTAGCTGATTCGCAGGGGATAGATGTGTGGCAATGGATTCTGGCAGGAGGTGAGGACCACGTATTCCTGGCTACCGGAAAAGAGCTCGATGGATTTCGTGTTGGCTCAGTTGAATCCGGTACAGGTCTCATTGGTGTAGAAATGAAAAAAGCGCCAGATACCTGGCGCCATTTTCAATAAACTTTAAATTAACGAGTTACTTTTCCAGCCTTTAGGCATGAAGTACAAACGTTTTGACGCTTTGCAGTTCCGCCTACAAGAGTGCGGACGCGCTGGATATTTGGATTCCAACGACGACGTGTCTTCACCTGTGAGTGAGAAACATTGTTTCCGAAGCTGGGCCCCTTGCCACAGATATCGCATGTTGATGCCACAGCGGTACTCCTTTGAAATTCGACTAGTTCCAATGGGAACAGGGCGTAAGGGTACCCCGTGAGCGTGGGTTGATGCCAATTGCCGCTGAGCCTGAGCGGGGCTAGGCGTGAGTTAGGCAACATGAGGGGTAGCCCACCCGTTTTCCATTATGGCCAGATGTGAAGGCGCGGAAGATTGCCTTAGAGCCGGTAGAGCGGTTCGGAATCGGAGAAAGAGTTCCATGAACTCATTAGATCTAGCACGGTGGCAGTTCGCCATCACTACCGTTTATCACTTCATTTTCGTACCAATCACGATCGGAATGGCATTTGTAGTTGCAGGCCTTCAGACCGCATGGTTTCGCACCAATAAGGTCAAGTACCTTCGTGCGACAAAGTTTTTCGGCAAGCTGTTCTTAATCAACTTTGCAATCGGCGTTGTCACCGGAATCGTTCAGGAGTTCCAGTTTGGAATGAACTGGTCTTCCTACAGTCGATTTGTGGGAGATGTGTTCGGTGCGCCACTTGCGATGGAAGGTTTGCTTGCATTCTTTCTTGAGAGCACATTTCTTGGCCTGTGGATCTTTGGCTGGGATCGATTGCCGAAGAAAATTCACCTTGCAACAATTTGGTTGGCAGCAACAGGAACATTGTTATCGGCATACTTTATTTTGGCGGCAAATGCTTGGATGCAACACCCAGTGGGTTATGTCATCAATGAAGCCAAGGGTCGTGCTGAACTTGTAGATATTAAAGCGGTACTTACTCAGAACACCGCACTTGCAACCTTCTTCCACACCATTCCATCAGCAGCATTTACTGCTGGCGCATTTGTTGCGGGTATCTCTGCGTACCTGATCATTAAGCGCAAGGATTTAGAAATGGCTCGTGGCACCTTCAAACTTGGTGCAATCACCATGCTGATTAGTTTTGTACTTGTTGCAGTTTCTGGCGATGTCACCGCTCGCATCATGACAGAGCAGCAACCAATGAAGATGGCAGCTGCCGAAGCGTTGTATGACACTCAAGCTAGCGCTCCATTTTCAGTATTTACAATCGGAACCCTTGATGGTTCCAAATCTGTCTTTCAAATTGGAATTCCATCTGTCTTGTCATTCATGTCAACAGGTGATTTCAATGGTGTTGTAGAGGGAGTCAATGACCTTGAAGCAATGTATGACGAGAAGTACGGTCCAGGGGATTACACACCAAATGTGCCTCTCGCATACTGGTCTTTCCGCCTCATGATTGGCTTTGGCGCGATCGCATCTCTATTTGTCTTTTTGGCCTTATGGCAGATGCGTCGTGGCGGAACTCCTAAAGGAAAGTGGTTTGGTCCAGCGATGTACTCCCTTCCATTTCTACCAATCCTTGCCAACTCATTTGGATGGATCTTTACTGAAACCGCGCGTCAACCATGGGCGGTCTTTGGGTTGATTAGAACAGCTGATGGCGTTAGTGCAGTTGTTTCAGCAGGAGCAGTTTTATTCACAATGATTACCTTCACCATCTTGTACGGATTCCTAGCTTTCATTGAATTTGGTCTAATTCTGAAGGTGATCAAGAACGGCCCAGCTGAAGAGCTTGATTATGAGGATCCAAAACTGGGTGGCTCAGAAGATAAACAACTAGTGATGGCTTACTAAGAAAGGAGTATGGAAATGACATTTCAAACAACATGGTTTTTGCTTATTGCAGTTCTGTGGGTTGGATACTTCATCCTTGAAGGTTTCGACTTTGGCGTTGGCATGCTCCTTCGCTTTGTATCTCGTAACGAGGCTGATCGTCGCGCAGTTCTAACAACATTAGGACCTGTGTGGGATGGCAACGAGGTGTGGTTACTAGTCGCAGGTGGTGCAACCTTTGCAGCTTTCCCTGAGTGGTATGCAACCTTGTTCAGTGGTTTTTATCTGCCACTCTTTTTAATTCTTGTTTCATTAATTGTCCGCGGTGTGGCATTTGAATACCGTAGCAAGTACGGAAAAGCTCAATGGAGACAGCGTTGGGACATTGCAATTCTAGTAAGCAGCACGATTCCTGCTTTGCTATGGGGAGTTGCTTTTGCAAATATCGTTCGCGGTGTACCCATCGAAAGAGCTGACAGCGGTTCGCTTGAGTATGTTGGAGGTTTCTTCAATCTTCTCAACCCTTACGCCCTACTAGGTGGAGTTGTCACACTCTCCGTATTCCTTACACATGGAGCGGTGTTCCTCTCACTGAAGACAACAGGAACTATCCGTGATCGAGCTCATGAGATCGCAAAACTTTCAGGCTTAGTGGCTGCGGTAGCAGCGGTTGGATTCCTCGTGTGGACGAATCTCATGCTTCCTGAAATTGATTCTGTGGTCCTTGGTTTATCTACCGCAGTTGCACTGTTGTGGGTGGTGGGAATCCTTGCCAATCTCAAGCGTCGCGAAGGTTGGGCATTTATCTTCTCCGCCGCAACGATTGCGACCTTTGTCTCAACCTTATTCTTTGCCCTGTATCCGCGGGTAATGCCAAGCTCACTTGGTGCACAGTTTGATCTCACGATCACTAATGCATCGAGCACTGATTACACGCTCAAGGTAATGACAGTTGTTGCATTAGTCATGACCCCATTGGTTTTGGTGTATCAGGGCTGGACTTACTGGGTATTCCGAAAGCGTGTCAGCGCATCGCAGATTCCAAATGCCGAGCATGGTGTTTTGGACTCAGTAAGCCATACGCTACATAAGTGAAATCGACTCATCTGCGGCTACTTCTCCAACGGGGCGGTAGCCGCAGACTTTTCATTGCCTCAATTCTTTCAGCCTTTATCTGGGTCGGAATAATTGTTGTAAGTGCAATTGTTCTGGCTCGAGTAATTGTTGCAATTATTAATAGGGACTCATCTGCTTTTTCCTTGATCACGATACTCGCTGCCATATGGAGCTTTCGGGCATTATTTCAAGCAACCTTTGAAGGTTGGTGCTCACTTCAGGCGGTATCAATCAAGCAGGGGATTCGCTCAGAGGTAACATCTCATTTAGATACTTATTCACATCTACCACCATCTGTCATAACAACCCTTTTGGTTAAAGGTTTGAACTCATTGGATGTCTATCTGGGTCGATTTGTTCCACAACTATTTTTCGCATCAGTAGTTCCAATCGTGGTCATTGCAACCCTCTTTATTCTGGATCCTTTATCTTCTTTGATCGCTGTGTTGACGCTTCCTTTAATTCCTTTATTTGGCGCACTTATCGGCCGTTACACCGCTGACTCGGTATTTAAGAAATGGCGCACCCTGGGCTCATTATCCTCATACTTCGAGGACTCGCTTCGTGGCTTTATAACCCTCAAGATATTTGGACGTCACACAACCCAGAGCGCGCGCATTGAAGAGATGGGCGACAAATACACCCGAGAAACCATGAAGGTGTTAACGGTTTCTTTTTTATCAGCCCTGGCTTTGGAATTAGCTGCGACTATTTCCGTCGCTCTGATAGCGGTAACAATTGGTATCCGCTTAGTAAATGACTCAATTGATTTCACAAGCGCATTGACGGTATTGATTCTTGCTCCCGAGGTGTATTTTCCGGTTCGTAACGCAGCTTCGCTTTTTCACGCGTCAGCTGATGGAACTCACGCGCTAGAGCAACTTCAAGAAGTTCAGAACAAGCGTGAAGAGGTAATGGATGCAGTTGACTGTGATTTCTCGATAGTCAATCAAATTTCGTGGAAGCAATGGGGCCTCACAATTCCAGGGCGTCCACTTTCTGTTCTGCATGAGCGCACGGTCAAACGCGGGGATGTGCACTTTATTCTTGGAGAATCCGGTGCAGGTAAAAGTACGTTTGCATTAAATCTTCTAGGCATTACTCATGATGCAGAGCTAGAGATTGAGACGCCACAGGGAGTTCTATCTCTGCGGCCAGAACTGAGCACTTCATGGTTTAAGCATCTTGGTTGGGTGCCACAGTTTCCGCAACTTGCTCACGGATCGGTTCGTGATCAGTTCACCTTGATTTCAAGAGGCGTAAGCGATCTGGAGATTGAGAAAATTCTTCTGCGGTGTGCCTTAGATGTTCGCGATTTACCTCAAGGCCTTGACTCGATCGTAGGTGGCGCAGGAGAAGGAACTAATTCAGCATCTGGCGGACAAATCAGAAAAATTGCGGTTGCGAAAGCTTTGTTTTCTCAGCCGCAAGTTTTGATCGCCGATGAACCAACGGCAGATCTTGATTCAAAAAGTTCAGAGATCGTGATGAAGGCGCTTCGTGATTATGCGGCAACTGGAGTGATTGTTGTCTGCATAACCCATGATTTATCAATCGTTAGGTCAGATGATTCACGACAAGGCTTCCAAACTGTGGTGCCATCATGATGGTGATTGCGTATCTCTTAGGTGCTTGTGCATTTATAGGTGGAATTGGGCTTACCGTTTCAAGCGGCTGGCTCATCACAATGGCTTCTAGTCATCCACCGATTTTAACTTTAGGTGTTGCGATCGTATTGGTGCGCTTTTTCGGAATCTTTAGGTCGGTAGCGCGGTACTTTGAAAGAATAATTAGCCATAGGGCGGTTTTTGATCGGTTAACCTCGCTAAGGGTAGCTATCTACTCAAACCTAGTTAAGAAGAGTATCTCTGTCTCATCAATTATTAATTCTGGAAATGCAGTGAAGAGCTTGGTCGATGATGTTGAGCGAGCTCAGGAGTATCAACTTCGGATAAAACTCCCTGGAATCTCAGCGGCTTTCGCCTTACTTTTTGGAGTCCTCTTGGGGTGGTGGGTCAGGGTTGAGTCGCTCTTAATCACTGTGCCTGCATCTATTGCATTGCTTTTCATTCTTCCTGCTGCGATATCTCACACAACCGTGAAAGCGGCAAAAGGAATTGAAGAGCAGGAGAATAGTTACATCAACGTCGTGGAAGCTGCCGCTCATGGTGTCATCGAAGCAAGAATCTATGGATACTTAGAGCAAACATTTTCTCCTGTACGCAACAGGGAAATCACAATTTCCAATCAAGAGTCGGCGTTGATCAAGAGAAGCGCTAATTTTTCTGTGATTACCAATTTGATAGTTGCTGGCTCGATTGTCGGAAGCGCCTATGTAGCTTATTTGATTTCGAAAAACTCAGATATTCCTGCGGTTCAAATTGCAATGTTGATCTTTCTGCCCCTAGTCATGTTTGAAGCGATCACTGCGTGGTATCCAAATCTCTTCGGCTCGGGAAAATTAATTGCTTCGCAAGAGGCTGTGGATGAGCTGCTTGAAGTTAATGAAGAAGCAATTGCCAAGACAGATTTCAATCAAGAGGTACAGATGATTGAATGTAAGGAGGTTCAGGTCTCTTGGGGCAGTGATTTCATGCTCCCGATCTCATGCCAAGCAAGAAGCGGCGAAATTTTACTTATTCAAGGAAACTCCGGAGTTGGAAAATCAACCTTCGCTATGGGAGTACTTGGATTGTTGCCCTACAAAGGCTCAATCACCATCAATGGAGTCGAACTGTCGAGCATCTCTAATCTCAATCAGTTTGTAGTCGGTACGGTACAAAAATCCCATATTTTCAATACCTCGGTGAGAGAAAATTTGAAGATCGGAAATCCAGCGGCTAACGATCAAGAGATCATGGATGTCCTGACAGCGCTCGATCTTCATACCTTGATTCAAGAAATGCCTGAAGGCCTGGATACGATCTTGGGAGATTTTGGCCGAAGCATGTCAGGTGGTGAAGCCAAGAGATTGGCCATTGCAAGAGTCCTGTTAGCCAATGCTCCCATTGTGATCCTTGATGAGCCAACGGAGCACCTCAATAAGCAGTTGTCCGCGAAAGTTGTAGATGCGGTAGCTAAATACTGCGAGAGCAAGATCGTCATAGTGATTACCCATTCAGCATGGGTAAATGCCAATAAAACGCTGAAGGTGCAGCGATAACCTCTTTTTGACCCTCGACACGAGAGAATGCCCGTGTGGCCACATTAGAGAGCAAGGTTTCTGCGGTAGTTGGTGATCGCACCGCAAAAGTACTCTCTACGGTCTTTGGGATCTCCACTGTGGGTGATCTGATGCGTCATTACCCCCGCAGGTACATGGTGCGCGGAGAGCTGTCAGATATTTCAGAGTTACGTGAAGGTGATGAAACAACAATCCTTGCGCAGATTTACTCCACAACTAATCGTCCACTCAGGGGCCGCAAGGGGAGCATTCTTGAAGTTGTTGTTACCGATGGAACAGACAAATTATCGCTAACTTTTTTTAATCAAGCGTGGCGTGAAAAGGATTTAAAGGTTGGACGCCAAGGTTTGTTTGCGGGCAAAGTTGGAGTTTTCAATAACAAAAAGCAGCTTGCTCACCCTGATTACGAATTGATTCCAGATGGATCTGATGTTGATTCCGCGGTCGAAGGATTTGCCGGAAAGTTTTTACCCGTTTACCCGGCTTCTTCGAAACTTCCTTCGTGGAAGGTATCTCAATGTGCTCAATTGGCTATTGGCGCGCTGGATGAAGTTGAAGATTTCCTGCCTGAAGAGATTAGAAGTAAACATCAATATCCGAACTTGCACCAGGCGCTAGTTCAGCTGCATCAACCTGCAGATCTTGATCATGCAGAGATCTCACGCGAGCGTCTTACTTATGATGAAGCGTTTTTACTTCAATCGCTGCTGGTGATGCGACGGATTCAACTTAAGAAGTTGAACTCAACATCTAGAAAACGGATCTCGGGCGGATTGTTAGATCAATTTGATAAAGCATTACCTTTTGAATTAACCGCAGGTCAGCTTGCAGTGTGCAAAGAAATTGAAAGTGATCTCGCACAACCTCATCCCATGCACCGTTTGCTTCAAGGAGAAGTAGGTTCCGGTAAAACGATTGTTGCCTTGCGTGCGATGTTGGCGGTTGTTGATAGCGGGGGACAGGCTGCTTTGCTAGCTCCAACTGAAGTCCTTGCGGCACAACATCTTCGAACTATTGAGCGTCAATTAGGAAAGCTTGCACAAGGTGGAATGTTGGATGGTTCAGAGTCTGGAACGCAAGTAACACTGATTACTGGTTCTCAATCAGCACAAGCACGCCGCGAAGCTCTTGCAAAGGCAGCTGATGGCACCGCTGGAATAGTTATTGGAACCCATGCCTTGCTCGGAGATACGGTTGGCTTTAAAGATCTTGGATTAATTGTTGTCGATGAGCAACATAGATTTGGTGTTGAACAGCGTGATGCTTTAAAGGAGAAGGCGATTCTTCCTCCTCACTTACTTGTCATGACTGCAACTCCGATACCGCGCACGGTTGCAATGACGGTATTTGGAGATTTAGATGTTTCAACCCTTCGTGAATTACCGTTGGGTCGTCAGCCCATAACAACGCACGTCATTCCGGTGAAGGAGAAGCCGAATTACCTTGAGCGCGCGTGGGAACGGATTCGTGAAGAGGTATCGCAAGGACATCAGGCATACATAGTTGCACCGCGAATTTCGGCAGATCCAGATGCAGGAGCAGATGCGGATTTAGATTTCCTATTTGGTGAAGAGTCGGATGAAATTACATCGGTAGAAGAGCTTGCGCCGAAGTTGCATTCAGGAGCACTACAAGGGTTAAAAATTGCGATTTTGCATGGACGGCTCTCATCTGAAGAAAAAGATGCGACCATGCAAGCCTTCTCCAAGGGTGAGATCGATGTTCTAGTCTCGACAACAGTGATCGAAGTTGGCGTAGATGTTCCCAATGCAACCATCATGGTAATAATGGATGCAGATAGATTTGGTGTTTCGCAGTTGCATCAGCTCAGAGGCCGAGTTGGTCGAGGAACGTCACCTGGATTGTGTTTGCTTGTGACAACTTGCGACGATCAAACCCCTGCCCGTGAAAGGCTAACCGCCGTTGCAGGCACAGTTGATGGCTTTGAACTATCAAGGATTGACCTTGAACAACGGCGTGAAGGTGATGTGTTGGGAAGAAATCAATCCGGTACTCAATCGCATCTACGTCTATTGCGCGTCCTACGGGATGAAGCGTTGATTGAAATAGCACGAGAAGATGCCGAACAATTGATTGCGAAAGATAATGAACTAAAGGGCTATCCTGCGCTTAGGAAAGAGCTTGCTCAGCTTCAGCGAGATCAAGCGGTCGATTACTTGGATAAGGGTTAGAACAGTGAGAATTATTGCAGGCGTTGCACGAGGTAGGACTTTGGGCTCAGTTGCGGGTGCAACTCGACCAACTTCTGATCGCGCACGTGAAGGGCTTTTTTCTTCACTGACATCTGAATTTGGAAGCTTTGAGGGTTTGCACATCCTTGATCTTTTCGGTGGATCAGGCGCGATTGCATTGGAATCCCTTTCTCGCGGCGCAACTTTGGTTCATGTTGTAGAAAAAGATGATGAAGCTCAGAAGACAATCGAAACAAATTATGAATTAGTGAAGAAATCACATCCTGCCGGAAAGTTACAACTTTTTGGAATGAGTGCAGAAAGATTTCTCAAGGATCTACCCAAAACAAAGTATCACCTTGTCTACATCGATCCACCATATGATTTCAGTAATCAAGCCGTTGAAGATGTTCTATCAGCGCTACATGATGGTGAGTTCTTAAGTAGTGATGCCTTTATCGCTGTCGAACGCACTGCACGAGGGGCTCAATTTATTTGGCCAGATGCCTTTGCGCCCGCACGTGAGCGAAATTATGGGCAAGCGACCATTTATTACGCCAATTATCAGCCGTAAGAATGGATTACTTGGCTTCATCTTGCTAGCGTTTGCATCATGAAGCGCGCGGTTTGCCCAGGATCCTTTGATCCGATCACATATGGGCATTTGGACATCATTGAACGTGCAGCTCAGCAGTTTGATCATGTAGTTGTCGCGGTTCTTGAAAACCGCACTAAATCAAGTTTGTTCACCGTTCCAGAGCGAATTTCTATGATCTCTGAAGTCACAGCTAAGTTTTCAAATGTATCGGTGGATTCATGGAGCGGTCTTCTAGTTGACTACTGCAAGAGCAATTCAATTCAGGCGATCGTAAAGGGTCTACGAGCGGTTTCAGATTTTGATTATGAACTTCAAATGGCTCAAGTTAATTTGCAGGGCTCTGGAGTCGAAACCATGTTTATGGCCACTGCTCCATCTCATTCATTCCTCTCATCTTCATTAGTCAAAGAGTTAGCCCACTACAACGGAGATGTTTCTACGATGGTTCCACCAT
Source organism: Actinomycetota bacterium (assembly GCA_046052005.1). Lineage (GTDB taxonomy): Bacteria > Actinomycetota > Actinomycetes > Nanopelagicales > Nanopelagicaceae > Planktophila. The sequence continues at coordinate 17,725 of JBJONC010000003.1, read as the reverse complement.
CGATCAATGAAGCGCTCAAGTTACGAATAGCAGGGAAGTAGACATGGAATCAGTAGAGAAGTTAACCGCAGCAATCACAATGGTCGAAGAGGCCAGAAGTGTTCCGTTGTCTGCAAGTTGTGTAGTACATCGCGCCGAGATGCTTGAAGTACTAGACGAGGCGCGCGAGTCACTTCCGGCTGATTTTGAATCTGCACAAAAGATCATTGAAGCTCGCGACGCGATTATTGAAGAAGCCCGTGTTAGCGCAGAGCAAATGATTGCTCTAGCTCGCGAAGAGGTTGCACAAATGGTTGAGCAAACTTCTATTGTCCAAATCGCACGTGATGAGGCTCGCAAGATTCTTGATGATGCACGCGAAACCGCTGACATTGAAAAGGCCGAGGTCGAGGAGTACATCGATGGTCGCCTTGCAACCCTTGAAGTAATTCTGAATAAGACTATGGATGCGGTGTCTCGTGGTCGCGATCGCTTGGCCGGGGCAAATGATAAGGATGTTTTGTCTCAGCTAGCTGACGAAAACTAATTACTAGAGGATCGTCATGAGTAAACAAGTAGATACCTTTCAACTCAACACATACGAGCTGCCACGTCGTGCAGGGGAGATGAAAGAGTACGAACTCGACATTGTTGTAAAAGAGAAGTTCGGCGTTGAGTTAATCGCGGTTCCTGCAGGAGATTTCATTGAAGTAGATGCTCGTTTGGAGTCCGTGACCGAAGGCATTTTGCTCAGCGCAGATGTTTATGCTGTAGCTAAGGGCGAATGCATTCGCTGCCTAGATCCCGTCGAGATAGTTATTGATCGAAAAATCCAAGAGCTCTATAACTACGAACCTACCAATGAGCGTGGAAAGCGTAAGAAGAAGCAAGAGGAAAGCCTCGAGGATCTAGATATTGAGGATGAGCTCATGATGGATGGCGAGATCATGGATCTTGAGACCCCCATTAGAGATGCGGTTGTTCTGTCTCTGCCCATCAATCCAGTCTGTAACGAGGATTGCCTGGGGCTCTGCCCTGAGTGCGGGGGCAAATGGGCCGATCTGCCAGAAGATCACGCCCACCAAGCGATCGATGCCCGTTGGGCCAGCCTTGAGGGGCTTACCCTCGAGGATCCCGATTTCAAGATTTAGCCCTTTTGAGGGATACTTTCCCTCTGCAGCCATGCTGCCGCCAAATGATTGAGAAGAGGTTAGAACAGTGCCAGTACCAAAGCGAAAGATGTCGCGTTCAAAGACGCGTTCACGACGTAGCCAGTGGAAAACTACTGCAGCAGCTCTTTCAACATGTGGCCAGTGCCAGCAACCTAAGTTGCAGCACACCGCTTGCCCAACCTGCGGTACATACAACCGTCGTCAGGTATTAGAGGTCTGATCTGAGCTCCATGCTCAGTGAGCAGCTGGGAGTAACTCTCGATCCAGCTTTGCTTGAGTTAGCTTTTACCCACCGATCATTTGCATATGAATCGGGAAGTAAAGAAACTAATGAACGTCTCGAATTTCTCGGTGATTCAGTTCTTGGATTAATTGTTACTGAAGAGCTGTACAAGCGATATCCAGATTTTGATGAAAGTCGTTTATCACCATTGCGTTCAGGTGTTGTCAACATGCGTGCGCTCGCAGATATCGCGCGTGGATTGGAATTAGGTCAATACATTCGCCTTGGTAAAGGTGAAGAAGTTACAAATGGCCGCGACAAGAACTCCTTACTCGCAGATGCGCTTGAAGCATTAATCGGTGCAATTTATCTACAGTTTGGTTTTGCTCGTTGCACTGAAATTGTTCGCACACTTATTACACCCACTATGGATTCAGCGGTTGCGCGTGGGGCTGGCCTTGATGGCAAGACCGCGCTGCAAGAGCTTGCGGCATCTTTAGGTAAGGGCGCTCCTGAATATGTCGTGAGCGAAGAAGGTCCAGATCACGATAAAAACTTCACCGCTGTAGCAATGTTGGCGGGCGTAGCCCTCAGTGAAGGAACCGGAAAGAGCAAGCGAGAGGCGGAACAGGTTGCCGCCCGTGCCGCGTATGAGGCGCTAAAAACCGCCAATCCTCAAGGCTAAATTCGTCAAAATCACGCTCAAGAGGCGATAGGTTTACCGCGTGTATTTGAAGAGTATGACGCTCAAGGGCTTTAAGTCCTTTGCTTCCGCGACCACTCTTCGTCTCGAACCAGGCATCACCTGTGTGGTCGGTCCCAATGGTTCCGGTAAATCAAATGTTGTAGATGCGCTTACTTGGGTTATGGGTGAGCAAGGAGCTAAATCTCTTCGCGGCGGAAAGATGGAAGATGTCATCTTCGCCGGAACCAGTGGTCGTGCGCCGCTTGGCCGCGCAGAAGTTTCACTAACAATTGATAACTCAGATGGCGCTTTGCCAATTGATTACACCGAAGTAACTATTTCCAGAATCTTGTTCCGTAATGGACAAAGCGAGTACCAAATTAATGGTGAAGCTTCTCGTTTGTTAGATATTCAAGAACTTCTAAGCGACTCTGGAATCGGTCGCGAAATGCACGTCATCGTCGGTCAAGGTCAGCTCGATGCGATCTTGATGGCTACGCCTGAAGAACGTCGTGGATTTATTGAAGAAGCAGCTGGCGTACTTAAGCATCGCAAGCGTAAGGAAAAAGCGCTTCGCAAATTAGATTCAATGCAGGCAAACCTTGCACGTGTTCAGGATTTAACCGTTGAACTTCGTCGCCAGCTTCGTCCACTTGGCAAGCAAGCAGAGGTTGCAAAGAAGGCAGCAACAATTCAAGCTGATCTTCGCGATGCAAAACTTCGATTACTTGCTGATGATTTTATTTCAATGTCTAAAACGCTCGAACTTGAAGTTGCTGATGAAAATGCGTTGCGCGATCGTCGTGCATCAGTAGAAGGCGAACTAGAAACCGTTCGCCGTCGCGAAGAAGCGTTAGATGCCCAATCGGCATATGAAGGACCACTTCTTGTCGCAGCCCAAGAGACTTTCTACAACTTAAATTCTCTACGCGAAAAGTTCCGAGGCACTCAAAGCCTTGCTCAAGAGCGCTCTCGCTTTCTCAATGAAGAAGCCGAAGAGGCACGTACATCAGGTCGCGATCCAGAAAGTTTGGATGCGGAGGCGCAAGCGTTACGTCTTGAAGAAACCCAACTTCGCGCAGATGTCGTTACTGCGCAACAAGCCCTTGCTTCTGCAACCGCTGCACTTGCTGTGGCTGAAGCGGCACTTAAGAGCGATGAAGACACTATCGCCGCAGCAATGCGTGCCATTGCAGATGCTCGCGAGGGAACTGCTCGCCAAGAAGGTCACATCAAATCTCTTAAGGCTCGCCTTGAGGCAATCGCCGAAGAGATTGAGCGATTAACAAAGGCTCGTGATGAAGCTCAAGCGAGAGTTGATCTTGCCAAGCGTGAGTACTCTTCACATGAACTGGAAATTGCAAGTGCAGATTCAGGCGAACTTGGTCTTGATTCGCAGTATGAAACCGCTAAGTCATTCTTGGAAACAGCTAAGTCAAAGCAAACCGAGTTAATCGATGCTGAGCGTGCTTCCGATCGTGAACGCAATGCGGTTGAATCAAAGCTAGAAGCGATGAAGCTGACTTCGCAAAACCGTGATGGAGCATCTGCATTACTTCGCGATTCTCGTGGAGTTTCAATCCTTGGAAGCATTGCTGGCCTTATTGAAATTGATAATGGCTGGGAAGCTGCTGCAGCGGCTGCACTCGGAACTCTTGCTGATGCGGTTGTAGTGAAGGATTTGTCATCTGCAGTGACAGCATTAACAACGCTTCGCAATGAAAACCTCGGTCAGGCAGATGTTTTGGTTTACGAACCAGGACAAAGCGGGGGAGCTTCAATTCCTGCTGGATTAAATCCACTATCAGCACATATCCGTTCCTCTTCTATTGGGGACCTGGTTTCATCATTGCTTTCATCCACCGTAGTTGCTGAAAATGCAAATGCAGCAGAAGCTATTTTGCGAATGCACCCAACAGTGACTGTTGTAACTCGTGATGGCGATGTTGTCTCAAGTAAACGCGCTCGTGGTGGTTCCAAATCTTCTTCTTCGCTGATCGAAATCAAAGCTTTGATTGATGATCTTGAGACAAAACTTCAGGAAATTACACATAACTGCGATCGTCTTAAGTTTGAAATCTCGACAGCGACCACTGAAGTTGCTTCACGTCAGGCAGATTATGACTCCGCGCTTTCAAAGCTCAATGAATCAGATGCACGAATTGCTGCGTTAACAGAACAACTCGCGGTTTCTGGCCAAAATATGAAATCTGCAATGGCAGAGGTTGAGCGTCTCAATACTTCGATTAATGAGGCAACGGCGGCTAAATCACGTGACGAGGGCGAAATTGCTATTGCTCAAACACAGCTTCAACAACGTGGCGAAGTTGCAGAGCCTGATCATTCGCACACTGAAGAGCTTCGCAATAAGGTCTCGGTTGCAAGAACTTCAGAGGTAGAAGCACGTCTTGCAGTTCGAACAATTGAAGAACGTGTTGACTCAGTTGCAGCTCGCGCTTTGTCATTAGAGCAGTCAGCGCAGGCAGAGCGCGATGCTTCAGAGCGAGCAATTGTTCGTCGTAGCGCTCGTGCAAGAGCAGCGGTTATTTCGCAGGCGGTTGCTGAAGCCGCATATGAGGTTTTGATTCACATCGAACGCTCGATTGCAAAGGCAGCAACTGAACGTGGTCGCTTAGAAGAGTCTCGCGCATCTCGTGATGGCGAAACTTTGACAGTTCGCACACGTGGTCGCGAACTTGCTTTGGAGCTCGAGCAGTTAACTTCAAGTGTTCACAAGGATGAGATCGCTCGCGCCGAACAGCGCCTTCGCATTGAAACCTTGGAAGCTAAAACAGTTGAAGAGTTTGGAATCGATACTGCAACTTTGGTTAATGAGTACGGTCCTGACAAGGATGTACCGACATTCCACGAGACTGAAGATGGCGAAATCATCTCAACGGAAATGGTTCCTTACCGTCGCGATCAACAGGAAAAGCGTCTGGCATCTGCCGAGCGCTCATTGAATTTGCTAGGAAAGATCAACCCACTTGCTCTTGAGGAGTACACATCCCTTGAGGAGCGCCTGAAGTTCCTTGCGGAACAGTTAGAAGACTTGAAGAACACCAAGAAGGATCTCTTGGATATTGTTAAAGAGGTTGATGATCGTGTTCAGTCCATCTTCATGGAAGCGTATGAAGAGACTGCAAAGCACTTCGAAGATATCTTCTCTCGACTATTCCCAGGTGGAGATGGTCGCTTGATCCTGACAGATCCAGACAATCCATTGACCACCGGTGTTGATGTTGAAGCCCGTCCACCAGGAAAGCGCGTAAAGCGTCTTTCACTCCTTTCTGGTGGAGAAAAATCGCTTACCGCAGTTGCAATGTTGGTGGCGATCTTCAAATCTCGCCCAAGTCCTTTCTATGTGCTGGACGAGGTCGAGGCAGCTCTTGATGATGTGAACTTAGGTCGCTTGTTAGGTGTTCTAGAAGAGCTTCGTGAAAGCTCTCAGTTAATCATCATTACTCACCAAAAGCGCACTATGGAAATCGCGGATGCTTTGTACGGCGTAACAATGCGCGGTGATGGAGTTACGGAAGTTATTTCACAGCGCTTGCGCGAATCAGACGCTAGCTAAGGTTTCTTAGATGGGTCTGTTTAGTAAATTCATCGCCAAAATAAAAGGCACTAATGACTTTTCTCCAGCCGATTGGTCCGAACTAGAGCAAGAGCTATTGTCATCAGATGTAGGTCCGCGACTTACGCAAGAATTTCTTGAGGCAGCCAAGAAAATTAAGAGCGAAAATGCTGAACAAGCACTCGTTGAGATCATGATGCAGAATCTGTCAAAATCTTCTCGTCTTCCAATCATTGCCGATGGAACAACAACGATCATGGTTGTCGGCGTTAATGGCACCGGTAAAACAACATCTGTTGCAAAATTAGCCGCTTATTACAAGAAAAACGGTAAGAGTGTTGTCTTGGCCGCTGGAGATACTTTTCGAGCTGCTGCGGTAGATCAAATCAAGACGTGGGGCGACCGCATAGGAGTTGCTGTTGTTTCAGGCAAGGAAAATGGTGATCCAGCTTCTGTTGCCTTTGATGGCGCAAAGAGTGCACAGGAATCTAGAAGTGATATTTTCATCATCGATACGGCAGGACGGTTACATAACAAGAGTGATTTGATGGCAGAGCTTTCAAAGGTAAAGCGTGTTGTAGAGAAAGTGTCTGCAATTAACGAAGTACTTTTGGTGATTGATGCAACCACTGGTCAAAATGGATTGCAGCAAGCACGTATATTTACCGAAAGTGTTGAAGTAACTGGCATCGTGCTAACCAAGCTAGATGGCAGCGCAAAGGGCGGAGTGGCTCTTGCTATTGAGGCTGAACTTGGAATACCTATCAAGTGGATCGGCACAGGCGAAGGCGAGGGAGATTTCGCCCCCTTTGACGCTCACAGCTATATATCTGGCCTTTTGGCGTAACCCAGATGTAACACAAGCCTTGGTTTTGTCACCAACCTGAAACCAAGGAATCCCTTCTTTGTAACTGCCTCCATAGAAGGTTTACCCATCTCAAAGGCGAGAAATTTCTCGACACAGCTTAGGTGGTTTTTCATGGAAGAAGTCGTAATCAATTCAGGCGATACAGCTTGGATGTTAATAAGCACAGGTCTCGTTGTACTTATGATCCCGGGACTTGCACTGTTCTACGGTGGCATGGTTCGCGTTAAGAGCGTTCTTAACATGATGATGATGTCATTTGGCGCTTTGGCAATTGTTTTCGTTTTGTGGATCGCATTTGGTTTTTCTATGGTCTTTGGAGATTCAGTTGGAGGAAAAGGTCTAATTGGCGATATCGGTCAATTCACTTTCCTCAATGGTCTTGATAACTCTTCTGCCTTAATTGGAACGATTCCTGCTGCAGTGTTCATTGCATTTCAGGGAATTTTCGCAGCGATCACTGTTGCATTGATTTCAGGTTCGATTGCAGATCGTGCAAAATTTGGTGCATGGATGGTCTTTGCTGGCATATGGGCAACATTGGTTTACTTCCCGGTTGCACACTGGGTTTTTGCTTTTGATAACTTTGTGGCTAAGACCGGTGGTTGGATCGCAAATGATCTTGGCGCGCTCGACTTCGCCGGAGGAACCGCGGTTCACATCAACGCCGGTGCTGCTGGATTAGCACTCGCTTTAATTCTTGGAAAGCGTGTTGGCTTTGGAAAAGTTCCAATGCGACCACACAGCTTGCCGTTGGTGATGCTAGGTGCAGCACTTTTGTGGTTTGGTTGGTTTGGCTTCAATGCAGGATCAGCAATCGCATCGAATGGAACTGCAGGTCTTGCCCTCTTGAACACAATAGGGGCAACAACTGCCGCGGTTCTTTCATGGCTATTGGTTGAAAAGATCCGTGATGGTCATGCAACCAGTCTTGGCGCAGCATCAGGTGTAGTTGCTGGTCTTGTGGCGATTACTCCAGCATGTGCTGCTGTAAATGCTAGCGGTGCACTGATTATTGGCGCAGTTGCCGGCGCGCTATGTGCTCTATCTGTGGGGCTAAAGTTCAAACTTGGATATGACGATTCACTAGATGTTGTCGCAGTTCACTTAGTAGGCGGCATCGTTGGAACAATCATGATCGGTTTCGTCGGAGTAGATGTAGGTCTATTCAATGGCGGAGGAACAGAACAGCTTGTTAAGCAGGTAATTGGTGCAGGCGCAGTGCTTGCCTACTCATTCATCGCAACGTTGATTATTGGAAAGATTGTTGATTTAACAATTGGTTTCAGAATCACCCATGATCAAGAGATTGCAGGAATCGACCTCGCTATCCACGCAGAACGTGCATACGAGCTATCAGACAATGGCCAGGGCAGTGTCCTTGGATTTTCGAAGGGGGCATAACGATGAAACTCATTACAGCGATCTTGAAGCCATTCAAGTTGGAGGATGTAAAGAATGCACTTCAGGGTGCAGGCATCACAGGGATGACCGTTTCTGAGGCCAGCGGATTTGGTCGTCAAGGTGGTCATACCGAGGTTTACCGTGGTGCTGAGTACACCGTTGATCTAGTTCCTAAGGTTCGCCTTGAGGTACTTGTCGATGACAAGGATGCTGATTCGGTAGTTGATGTAATCGTTAAGGCTGCATCAACAGGTTCTATTGGTGATGGAAAGGTTTGGACCACACCAGTTGACCAAGTTATCCGAGTCAGAACGGGAGAGCGCGGCGTAGACGCGATCTAAACTAACATCTATGAGTACCCGAGAAAGGCGAGAGCGATCGAACGAGAGCGATCGCTACCTGTCTCAATTATTCGACAAAGCTGCAAAAGCAACTGGTCTTGTAAATTCGGGTAAGGAGATTGCACTCGCCGCGGTTGGAGGTTACGGCCGCGGCGAGCTTTCTCCAGGTTCAGATTTAGATATCGTTTTCTTACATTCAGGAAAGATCGCACCAGAAACGCTTAAGGCCTTTGTTAATGAGGTTTTGTATCCACTGTGGGACACAAAAAGTGTTGATCACTCAGTACGAACCAGAAGCGAAACCCGAGATGCAGCCGCCGCAGATTTGAGGGTAGCTACAGGTTTGTTAGATATTCGCTACATCGTAGGAAATTCAGATTTAGTCTCAAGTGTGCACAGCGATGCCACAGAGTTTTGGCGTAAGAATGCCAAAGAAAACCTTTCAAATCTGCAGAAGAGTTTGCAGGAGCGTCATACACGTGCCGGCGAACTCGCATATTTACTAGAGCCCGATCTCAAAGAGGCTCGCGGTGGATTACGTGACATTCAAGCACTGAAGGCAATCTCATTATCGGGAGCGGTTCCAGTCCCGCTTGAAAAAATAAGTTGGGCTGAAGGCACGCTCAATAATGTGCGTGAGACTTTGCACATGGCTAGCGGGCGGGGAAAAGATCGTCTACTTTTTCAAGAACAGGACAAAGTTGCTCAGCTTCTCGATTATGAAGATGCTGACGCGATGATGGGGGATGTGGCAAGAGCTGCTCGATCAGTTGATTATCTACTGAACTACACCTGGCATGCGATCGAGCACAGAGGTAAAGATGGTTTAGGTAGATTCATTACCAAGAACCGTGTTACAAACGTTGCAAAGAATGTCAGTGCATCAAATCGCGAAATTATTATCGATCACATCTCATCCTTAGATGAGGATGCCGTTGTTGGTTTGCGTGCAGCAGCAACCGCGGCTCAACTCGGTTTACCCTTATCGCTAGATACATGCACAGATCTTTCTGTCAGGCTGAAAAAGGGTGAAGGTAAGTTAACCAACCCCTGGCCACGTGAAGCGCGAGAGCTATTGATCTCTTTAATTGGTGCGGGCGAGGCCATGGTTGATATTTTCGAATCCTTAGATCAAGAAGAGATTATCTTTGAGTGGATTCCTGAATGGTTGAGCGTTCGATCCTTGCCACAGCGCAATGCTTTGCATCGCCACACAGTTGATCGCCATATGGTTGAAACCGCGGTTCATGCCGCTAAATTGACCCGCAAAGTTCAGCGACCGGATCTACTTCTTTTTGCTGCCCTGTTTCATGACATCGGTAAGGGTGCACGCGAAGACCACTCCGAACGAGGCGTTCGCTTGATTCAACCGATTGCTGAAAGAATTGGTTTTGATTCAAAGGAAATTGAGATCCTGAAGAATTTAATTCTGCACCATTTGCTCTTATCATCAACTGCTACACGACGAGATTTAGATGACCCTGCCACTATTCAATCGATCATTTCCGTAATTCCTGATGTAAATACCCTAGAGCTCTTGCATGCATTGAGTATTGCCGATGGCGAAGCTACCGGTAGTGCGGGTTGGAGCGATTGGAAAGCCACTCTAGTTAATGATCTGGTGCAAAGAGTAAAGCGCGTAATGGCAGGCGCCGAAGTCGCACAGCAACCCGAGATCAGTGATGAGCAAAGAGCGATGGCAGAAGAAGGCCGGCTTCGAGTAACCGTTGAAGAACACTCCAGTGGCTACGCGGTCGAAGTAATTTCTCCGGATAAACCTGGACTCCTATCGATTGTCGCTGGAGTTTTCAACATTTCCCGGCTCGATGTTAAATCCGCACGCACAAAAACTCTAGGCAAATCAGCGGTCATGTATTGGATAGTTACACCTGAACCACATGCACCAGAAATTAGTGAAAGCAAACTCCATGATCTCATCGCAGCGGCTTTGATTGATTCAAAGGATGTAGAAGAAAAACTCATTGCTAGGGCTGCAGCATATGCATCGATTCCAACTATTCCTGTACCTGATCCCGAAGTAGAGATCTTTACAGATGCCGCCACTGATGCAACGGTCATCGAAGTACGTAGCCATGACAGACCTGGACTGCTATTTAGAATCGGCGCGGCAATTACGCAATCAAAGATTGATATTCGTTCGGCAATTGTGACAACCCTTGGGGCAGAAGCGATTGATACCTTGTATGTGACGGAATTATCTGGTGGACCGCTAACTTCTGAGCGCGCAGCCGAGGTCGCTTCGCATCTTAAGCAGGCCTTGAAGTAGTCTTCCCTCCTTATGTTTGAGTCACTCACCTCGCGCTTTAGTGGAGCTTTTTCCTCCCTGCGCTCAAAGGGAAAGATCTCAACCTCAGATATTGAGGCCACCTGCCAAGAGATTCGACAGGCATTACTTGAATCAGATGTGGCGCTCTCAGTAGTCGAGGATTTCATCGCTGATATTCGTCAAAAATCATTAGATGCTTTGCCAACCTTGCAATCTGGTACCAATCAAGCAAATGCGATCTTTGAAATTGTTAATGCCAGTTTGATTGAGATTCTTGGTGGACAGGCTCGCAGAGTTCGCTTTTCCAAGAATCCACCTACGGTGATCATGCTTGCAGGTTTGCAAGGTGCGGGTAAGACAACTTTGGCTGGAAAGCTTGCCAAGTTTTATGCCGAGCAAGGCAATACTCCACTATTGGTGGCTTCAGATCTTCAACGCCCTAACGCAGTTACACAGCTGCAGGTTGTTGGCGCATCGGTAAATGTTCCAGTCTTTGCACCTGAACCTGGAAACGGCCAAGGTAATCCTGTGAAGGTTGCGAAAGACGGAATTGAGTTTGCAAAATCTAAGATGTACAACATGGTTATTGTCGATACCGCTGGTCGTTTGGGTGTCGATGAGGATTTGATGAAACAAGCATCAGATATCCGTGATGCTGTAAATCCAGATGAAATCTTGTTTGTTGTCGATGCAATGATCGGACAGGATGCGGTCAGAACATCGCAAGCATTCTTGGATGGTGTTGGTTTTGATGGTGTTGTATTAACAAAGCTCGATGGCGATGCACGCGGTGGTGCAGCCCTTTCAATCGCATCAATGACGAAGCGCCCCATCATGTTTGCATCGACGGGCGAAAAATTACATGAGTTCGACATTTTCTACCCTGAGCGAATGGCTTCTCGAATTTTGGGTCTTGGCGATGTTGCGACCCTTGCTGAACAAGCAAAGAAAGCCTTTGATTCCGATACATCAGCAAAGCTCGAAGCCAAGTTTGCAAGTGGAGAAGATTTCACCTTAGAAGATTTCTTGGAACAGTTGCAGGCTATGTCGAAGATGGGCAACATGTCCAAGCTTCTAGGAATGCTCCCTGGTGCAGGGCAGATGAAGAAGCAGATTGAAAACTTTGATGAGGGCGAGATAGTTCGCACAAAGGCGATTGTGCAATCAATGACTCCTGCCGAGCGTCGCGAACCAAAGCTTCTCAACGGATCCCGTCGAGCACGCATCGCATTGGGGTCGGGTCGCAAAGTTTCTGATGTGAACAATTTGGTGGACCGCTTTTCAGCTGCACAGAAGATGATGAAGCAGGTCCGAAACGGTGGCATGCCAGCTGGAATGCCACCAGGCATGGGAATGCCCGCCTTGCCAAAGGTCAACGCCCCAGTCAACAAGAAGAAAAAGTCCAAATCTGGAAACCCTGCCAAGCGAGCGCAGGAAGAGGGGCAGTAACCCTCGATTTCGCATCTGAAGGCTTAAATGGCAGAATTGGGCACCTGTTGACGGGGCCCTCTACCCCCAGCAACATCCACAATTCGATAGTCATATGAATTGATCGCGCACCCCGCTGCGATTGATACGCATGGCACACATTTACAGGAGTACAACTTTCTTGGCTACAAAAATTCGTTTAATGCGCATGGGCAAAATCCGCACACCATTTTTCCGCGTTGTAGTTACAGACTCACGCAAGGCACGTAATGGTCTATCAATCGAAGAAATTGGTCGCTACGTACCAGGACAAGAGCCATCACTTATCGAGATCAACTCAGAGCGTGCTCTGTACTGGCTCGGCGTTGGTGCACAACCATCTGAAGCTGTAGAGGCTTTGCTTAAGGTGACTGGCGATTGGCAGAAGCACAAGGGACTTCCTGGAACAGAAGGAACCCTTAAGGTTGCAGCTCCAAAGCCAGGAAAGGTTGTTGCTTACGAAGCAGCGATGAAGGCAGCGGCTGCAGAACCTGCAGAAGGCGCGACAACATTGAAGAAGAAGGCACAGGAGAAGCTTGCAGCTAAGGCGAACCCTGTTGTTGAAGCTCCGGTTGTTGAAGAAGCTCCAGTAGCAGAAGCTGTTGTTGAAACTCCAGCAGAGGCAGTTGTTGAAACTCCAGCAGAGGCAGTTGTTGAAACTCCAGCAGAAGAAGCGGCTGCAGAATAACCATGATGGATGAAGCCCTAGAGCATTTGGTCAAGGGAATCGTCGATAACCCTGATGATGTCGTAGTCGCTGAAAAAAGCGGACGTCGCGGAACAACTTTAGAGGTTCGAGTTAACCCTGAAGATATCGGCAAGGTCATTGGTCGTAATGGTCGCACTGCAAAAGCACTTCGCACAGTTGTAAGTGCGCTCGCAGGACGTACAGTCCGCGTCGATCTCATCGAGACCGACGAAGTTCGCTAACAATGCGTTTGCTCGTGGGGCGAATTGGTCGCGCTCACGGAATTCTTGGTGAGGCGACGATAGAGGTTCGTACAGATGAACCTGATCGTCGCTTTGCCATTGGTGCAACAGTTCAAACAGACACCCATGGCAATCTCAAGATCATCTCTGGCCGCGTTCACAACGGAATCTTGTTACTGGGCTTTGAGGGAATAACTGATCGAAACGGCGTTGAAAAGCTACGAAACACTTTGCTGTACGCCGATGTCGATATCAATGAAGTGAGCGATGATGAAGATGAGTATCACGTCCTTCAATTAATTGGTTGCCAAGCGGTTCTTGAAAATGGGGATGTTTTTGGCGAAGTTTCAGATGTCATCAATCTTCCGGGTCAAGATTTACTTGCAATCAAGACCCCCAACGGCGAACAGTTAATTCCCTTTGTCCATCAGCTAGTGCCTACAGTCGATATCGCAAATAAGAAGGTTGTTGTTATTCCTCCAGCAATTACGGGGGTCATGCAATGAAGATCGATGCAGTAACCATTTTTCCTGATTACTTTGCACCTTTGCAGCTATCCCTACTTGGTAAAGCACAAGATCAAGGCTTAATTCAATTTGGAATCCACGATCTACGTTCATTCTCAAACGACAATCACAACACGGTCGATGACACCCCTTATGGCGGTGGCGCTGGAATGGTGATGCTTCCTGAAGTTTGGGGAAAGGCATTAGATCCATTAATGAGCCCAGAAACCGACCTCATCATTTTGACTCCTGCGGGCAAGAGATTTGATCAACCAATGGCTGCGCACTTCTCGAAATCGAAGCACCTTGTATTTGCGTGCGGTCGCTATGAAGGCATTGATGATCGCGTTCGCCAGCATTATGAAAACAAGAGTTTTCGTGTTCACGAGGTTTCTATCGGGGATTACGTTTTAGGCGGGGGAGAAGTTGCATCCCTTGTGATGATTGAAGCAATTACACGTTTGATCCCGGGGGTACTTGGTAATCCTGAATCTTTAGCTGAAGAGTCACATAATCAAGAGGGATATCTTGAATATCCAAACTTCACTAAGCCTTCTGTATGGCGTGATCTTGAAGTTCCGCCAGTATTGCTCAGCGGAAATCACGGTGAAATCGCAAAGTGGCGCGCAGTCCAAGCAACAGAGCGCGCAAAGAAGAATCTCTAGCCATCAAGTAGAGTTGCCCCATGTGCAGATTGCTAGCCTTTACATCACTTGAGCGTAAGAGTTTTTACGATGTTGTGGGCTCAGAGTTTGAAAACTTCGTCGCGCTTTCTGCCGAACACAAGGATGGTTGGGGCATTGGCCACGATGGCGAAGTCATCAAAGACATCAAGGCGGCGAAAGAAAGCGATCTTTTGGCACAAACCGGTCAAAGCCTCGAAACTAGTGGAGCGCTTTTCCATTTGCGTCTTGCCTCAAAAGGAATCACTGTAGATATTGATAACAACCACCCATTTACTTACGGCACGACAACCTTTATGCATAACGGAACGATTCGTCCTTCTGATACCGCAGAACAGTTCATTAGCGAAAAGTACAAGCAATTAATCACAGGGACTACCGATAGTGAGCGATTTTTCTATGCTTTGCTGTCACGAGTCGACGAACTTGGCTTAGTCGAAGGTGTTCGAGCAATCGTTAATCAGATTCGAGAGATCGCTGATTACTCTGCATTAAATATTATGGTGCAAACACCAGATGCATTGATCGCGGTATGCGAATTTAATGAGGATAACAAAAGCGAATGGAGCGGACCTGATCATTATGAGCTTCGCTTTACTCAACGTGGAGATGATTTCTTAATTGCATCAACCGGGTGGGGTAATACCGATTGGGAGCACCTAAATAATCATCAGATGTTGGTTATCGATCGAACAACTCTGAAGTATTCAATTTCAGCACTATGACGCGCACCTACGCAGTCGAAACCTATGGCTGCCAAATGAATGTCCATGACTCCGAGCGAATCGCAGGGTTGTTGGATGAGGCAGGGTTTGCACCTGTCGCCCAAGGCGAACAAGCAGACATTGTTGTGTTCAATACCTGTGCAGTCCGTGAAAATGCAGATAATAAGCTGTACGGAAATCTTAGTTTCTTAGCTCCGCTTAAGAAGGCTAATCCAAATATGCAGATTGCGGTAGGCGGATGCCTTGCGCAAAAGGATCAAGATACGATCTTGAAGAAAGCTCCATATGTGGATGTTGTCTTCGGCACACACAATGTTGGTTCTTTGCCGGTCCTCTTAGAACGAGCGCGCATTGAAGAAGAGTCTCAGATCGAAATCTTGGAAGCTTTAGAGCATTTTCCATCCACCTTACCGGCTCGACGTTTATCAGCCTTTTCATCATGGGTGTCGGTCTCTGTCGGTTGCAATAACACCTGCACCTTTTGCATCGTTCCAGCTTTGCGAGGAATAGAAAAAGACCGCAGCGAGGCTGATATTTTGGCTGAAGTCAATGCTTTGGTAGACCAAGGCGTTATTGAAATAACTTTGCTTGGCCAAAATGTAAATGCTTACGGAGTCGATTTTGGCGATCGCCAAGCCTTTGCCAAATTGTTGCGCAAATGTGGCCAGATCGATGGACTAGAACGCGTCCGATTTATGTCGCCTCACCCTCGTGATTTCACCGATGATGTCATTGACGCCATGGCGCAGACTCCCAATGTGATGCCACATCTTCATATGCCGTTGCAATCAGGATCTGATCGAATCTTGCAGCAGATGCGTCGTTCTTATCGCACAGACAGATACCTGGGAATCCTGGATCGCGTGCGCAGTGCAATCCCGCACGCAGCAATTACAACTGACATCATCGTCGGTTTTCCTGGCGAAACTGAAGAAGATTTCCAGGCGACTTTGGATCTTTGTTCAACCGCTCGTTTTACCGCGGCATACACCTATCAATACTCAAAGCGTCCAGGTACGCCAGCGGCCACTATGCCGGATCAAGTTTTACCTGAGATTGTCGGAGAGCGTTACACACGCCTACATAATCACCAGCAAAGTATTTCGCTTTCGGTCAATCAAGAGGCGATCGGAAAAATTCATAAGGTACTTGTTGGAGATTATGAAGGTCGTCGCGATGAGGCACAGGAACGCTTAACCGGTCGCAGTCAGGACTTTAGATTGGTGCACTTTGACAATAAATTTGTTGCACGCCCAGGCGATGAAGTTGAAGTAAAGATTGTAGAAGCCTCCGCCCACTACTTAATTGGCGAGCCACTTTCTGTGCGACAAACTAGGGGAGCGCAAGCCCATCAAACACGTACGGAAAATCCTGGACCAGCGGCCACGATGCTCGGGATCCCGACGGTTAAGCGATGAGGCTCATTGTTATTTGCGGAGCTACAGCTACTGGCAAGAGTGATTTAGCGGTCAGATTAGCTCAAGAAATTAACGCCGAAATAATTAATGCAGATTCAATGCAGCTCTACAAAGGCATGGATATTGGAACGGCAAAAATTTCCCGTGAAGAACAAAAAGGTATCCCGCACCACATGATGGATTTACTTGAAGTTAACCAGGATGCAAATGTTGCTTGGTATCAAGAGAACGCCCGCAATGTGATTTCAGATATCCATGGGCGAGGAAAAGATGCCATCATCGTGGGTGGCACAGGTCTGTATATCAAGGCGATTCTAGATGAACTCAACTTTCCAGATACTGATCCAGTTGTTCGCGCTGAGTTAGAACTTGAGTATGCAACTAAGGGCATCGGACCGCTTTTTGAACGTTTAGAAAAGCTAGACCCTGCGGCGGCGCTTGCAATTGATAAAGCAAACTCTCGACGAGTTATTCGTGCACTAGAGGTCATCAAAATTACTGGTAAACCGTTCACCGCAAATCTCCCACGTGAAGAAAGCTCGCGGTACCCAAATGCCCAACAATTTGGTCTTGTAATGGATCGTGACACATTGTCTGAGCGAATCTCGCTTCGTGTAGACCGCATGTGGCAAGACGGTTTAGTTCAGGAAGCGGAAAAGTTATTAGCCGCCGGAATCATGCAAGGTGTTACAGCTCAGCGCGCCTTGGGTTATGCCCAAGTAATTGCACAGATCGAAGGTAAAGTGACTGAAGAAGAGGCAAAGGAAGAGACCAAGCGAGCAACTCGACAGTATGCACGTCGTCAAGAGACCTGGTTCTCTCGTGATGAGCGCATTACGTGGATCTCGCCGATACAGAACTCTCTCGAGCGCATCCTCGAATCGATAAACTAAACACCATGATTGCGACATATGGCCACGGAACGGAAAATGATTTTGTCCTCATCTTCGATCCAACCGATGAGCATTCCATCACTACCTCTCAAACGGCCGCTATCTGCAATAGAGAAACTGGCATCGGTGCTGATGGCTTGATTCGCATGATCAAGCGAGACGGTAAATGGTTTATGGATTACCGAAATGCCGATGGCTCGCTAGCTGAAATGTGCGGCAACGGAATTCGAGTAATGGCACGTTATCTTGTCGAACGCGGTCATCAACCAGAAGGAATTTTCCCCATCAATACTCGTGATGGAGTTAAACATCTTCGCGTTCCTTTGACCGATGACATTTCTGTCAACATGGGACAAGTTACCGATGAAAGTGAGGCAATTACAGCGGCAACAAATGGCCACATTTGGAATGGTTACAACATCAGTGTTGGAAATCCCCATGCCGTTGTATTTGTTGAAGACATGGCTCAGATAGGTGAACTGAAAGAGCCGCCAGTTGTACGTCCACGAGACTCTTATCCAGAAGGCGTCAATGTCGAGTTTGTGAAGATCACCGAAGGAAACTCGATCC
>JBJONC010000002.1:0-71219 GCA_046052005.1 Actinomycetota bacterium | reverse complement strand
CAACACGTGATGCCATGCCATATGTAACTAGACGTCCAAATGGCGCAAGAATTTCTAGGCTGTCGTCAAAGGTTTTTCCGCCAACCATTTCAAGAATTAAATTAACTCGCTTGCCACCGTTTGCAGCTTTGATTGCATCACCTAAGTTTTCTTGTGTTGCTTCGACTACTGCATCTGCCCCAAGAGAAGTTGCAAGTGCACGCTTTCCTTCAGAGGATGCAACTGCAATTACCTTTGCTCCCCACATCTTTGCTAATTGAATAGCTATTGTTCCAACGCCGCCAGCAGCTGCATGGACAACAACTGTTTCTCCTGGCTGCAAGTGCCCAACGGTTTTCAAAATGTGCCATGCAGTCGAACCTTGAACCAACATGCACAATGCCTGCTCATCTGAAACACCATCAGGAATTGGAATCATTGTTGAAGAATGGGTAATTGCTTTTTGTGCATATCCCCCGCCATCAACCGGCGCTAAAACGCGAAGACCCTTTGATGTCTTACCAACAACTTCAATTCCGGGTACTAACGGAAGCTTCTGTGCTGAAAGGTATGAGTTCTCTGTTTGGTGTGTGTCTGCATAGTTAATTCCGATTGCAGAGACTTCAATGAGTTCAAAACCTTCGGGAGCTTTAGGATCTTCTAGGTCTACAAGGTGCATGACATCTGGACCACCAAATTCGGTGATCTGAATTGCTTTCATTTTCTTATCCTTTTGTAGAGCCGAGGGTTAAGCCTGATACAAACTGCTTACGCAGTACAAAGAAGACGATCAAAGTAGGCAGGGCTGCGATTGTCGCACCTGCCGCCAAGAGGTTGTAATCCGTAACGAATTCGCCCTGAAGTCGACCCAGCGCTGATGTAATTGGGCGCTTTGAATCCGAGGACATGAGAACAAGTGCCCAGAAGAAATCGTTGTAAATCCACGTTGTCATGAGAACACCGAGTGAAGCCAGCGCTGGACGCAGCAAAGGCAACATCACCTTTGTGTAGTGAGTGAAAACGCTCGCGCCATCAACCATGGCTGACTCGCTGATCTCTTTTGGAACAGTCTTCATGTAACTTGAAAGAACAAATGTCGCAAAGCCCATCTGGAATGCAACGTGAATAAGAACTACACCCCATGGTGAGTCATACAAAATGCGTGGCATTCCAACAGCTTTACCCAAAGTGATGTACATCTTGAACACTGGAATAAACACAAGCTGTGCTGGAAGAAGGTTTCCTGCAGTGAAAAGTAACAACAGTGAAACATTCCACTTAAATGAGTAACGGCTAACTACGAATGCAATGAGTGAGCCAAAAAATAGAGTTAGGAATACAGCTGGAATTGTGATTGCTGCGGTGTTCCAAAAGTACAGAGGCAAATCCATACGCGAGATAGCTTCGGTGTAGTTATCCAAGTTCAAAGTCTTTGGCACCGAGAACAAACCATTTGCACGAACATCCTTATAAGGACGTAATGAAGTCCAGATGGTCCACGCAATTGGGAAGATCCATACAAGTGCAAAGATTCCGATGAATAAGGAGATGAAGCGATCCTTAACCTTCTGCTTGTTCTTGTACTTAGCAGCGGCTTGTGCGAGTTCTAGATCTACGCTCATTGGACATCACTCTTAAAGGTTGTGCGTAGGTACGCAATGATTGGGCCGATTGAAAGTGCAAAGAGAATTACTGCGTATGCCGCACCCTTCATGGATGCTCCTTCACCAGCGATGTTCTGGAAAACCAGGGTACCCAGGATTGGGAAGCCCGCGGATGAGCCATAAATAATGTAAACAATGTCGAATGCGCGCAAGGATTCGATGATCGTAATCACGATAACAATAATGTTTACAGGCTTCATTGAAGGGAAAATGACCTTCTTAAAGGTCTGCCACTCAGTCGCGCCATCTAGCGCTGATGCCTCGCGGAGCGCGGCATCAACTGACTTAAGGCCAGCTAAATACAAGAGCATGATGTAGCCAATATGTCGCCATGAGGCGATGGTCAAAATGACATAAATGTTGATGTCGTAATTGCCGAAAAACGAGATCGCGTTATCGATATCACGGCCCATTAATCCATTAACAAAACCATCTGGACGCAACAAGAAGTTCCAGATAATTCCGGTAACCGCTAATGAAAGTACAACGGGTAAGTAGTACGCAGTTTCATAAAACTTGTGTCCGCGGATCTGGCGATCAATTTGGTACGCAAGCAAAATTCCTAGTGGAGTTGCAATTAATCCAAACCAACCTAGCCAAATAACGTTGTTCTTTAAGGCTTCCCAAAAAGCTGGAGTGTCAAAGAAAATATTCTTGTAGTTAGCAAGACCTGCCCACTTGATACGGCTGATCGAAATACCAGACCAATATGTGAATGAAAGAAGAATTGTTAGAAGTGCTGGAATCCACACAAGTAGAAGGTGGAAGAAAAGCGGAATACCTACGAATGCACTAAGAGTTGTGCGATCTGCCTTGGAAAAGGCTCGACGGCGAGAGACCTTACTGCTGTCTTTCGCCGTCGAGCTCATACTTGTAACCCTATCTCTAATTGAACTGAATTGTTAATTAAAATGAATTAATTAAAATTAAGCTAGAGGAGGAAGTGCATCCCACTGTGACTGCAAAGTATCTTGGATCTTTGCAACGTCCTTTGGATTCTTGAACCAAGACTGGATTGCTGGACCAACAACTGGGCCTGCAAAGTCTGGACGAGTATCGCGGTCAAGGAACTGAGTGATGTACTTTGCTTCAGCCATAACAGCAAGCTGTTCCTTCTGGAAAGCATCGTATGTAGATGTGTCCTGGCCCTTGTTTGCAGATGTCATCGGAATAAGTGCTCCGTTTGCATCCTTCGCAGCAAGAGTTGCGTTTACACCTTCCATGTCGCCAGCAAACTTCAAGAAGTCTGCTCCGCCATCATTGTTTGTACCGTTTGCAGCTACACACCAACCATCGATTGGTGCATCAACTGTGTCGCGGCCATGCTCTGGGTTAATTTCTGGGAAAGGCATGATTGAGAGGTCAGCGTAATCAGCTTCTGACTGCTCCTTGAAGTTTCCACCGAACCATGAACCCATAAGCATTGATCCAGCCTTCTTCTGTAGAAGAAGCTGCATAGCTCCATCCCACTCGAGATCTAGAACGTTTGGATTCATGTAAGGGATCAACTGCTCCCAGTGACTAAATACTTCTGTGACCTTTGCATCTGTCCACTTTTCGCGGCCAGCAAGTAGGTCAACGTGGAACTGGTAACCATTGATACGAGCATTAAGAATGTCGAATGTTCCCATTGCTTCCCAGCCGCCCTTATCTCCGGCAGCGAAACCAACAAGACCCTTCTTCTTCATGCCATCAAGCATCTTTAGGTATTCATCCCAGTTTGTTACGTTGTCAGCATTCAATCCCAAGTCAGCAAACATTGACTTACGGAAGTGAAGACCCCATGGGTACCAAGACTTTGGAACGAAGTACTGCTTGCCATCAAGACCTGTTGAAGCGATCTTGTAGCTCTCGTCATACTGATCGCCAATTGCGTCCCATACGCCAGTTAGATCTGCAAGCAGACCCTGCTCTGCGAAGAACTGCATGCGATATCCAGCCATCCACTCAAAAGTATCGTCAGGTGTTCCCTGTAGGTACTGTGAGAGGTTGTTCTGGAATGCGTTTGACTCAGTTGCGTTGTACTTAACTTCGTTGCCTGTCTTCGCTGTGTACGCAGCAATTAAAGCTTCGTTTTGTGCTGTTGGGCCTGCATCTACAGAGCGAGCTCCGTATGCAAGTGGACCAGTAGCCTTGTCACCGCATCCTGCAAGTAGTGATCCACCTGCTGCGATTCCTAAACCACCAACTGCAGCACCCTTGAGTACTGAGCGGCGGGAAATGCCATTATTTAGATCTGACATCATCGTCCTTTTCTATTAATTGAGCCTTCGAAGGTCATTGGGTTTTGAGGGGTCAAATCCCTTGGACTCCATGAAATGTACGCCTGGGCAGGCTTAATTAATAGGAAGTACAGGTAACAAAAAGGTCACGTTTACGCCTGAAACCATGCAATAAAGCCCCGAAATGTCACCAAAATGTGGACATCTCAGCAGATGGACTACTTGCCAAAAAGCTTGCTGAAAAAGCCTGGTTCTTTGGGGTCATTTGCATGCCCTTGGCAGCGATCTTTCTTTGCTACACCCTTGAGAGCGATCTCAACATGCTGGCCACATCCAGACCATGATGGCTTTCCACATTTACGACAAGTTGTTCTGCTGCACATTTTTTCTCTTTTCTTTTTGATTGAAATTAATTAGTTGCTGATGGTGAATTGATCCACGTTAAGTAGCCGCCATCTAGGTTTACTGGATTAAAGCCAAGCTCCTTTAACAACATCGAACCCGTGTGTCCGCGCAATCCAACTTGGCAATTAACAAGAAGATTTTTGTTTGCTAATTCCTTGTAGCGATCTCGAATTTCATCCACTGGGATATTTATTGCACCAGGAATAATTCCTCTCCCGCATTCAGATTCAGAACGAACATCTACAAGTTGATATCCCTTTTCGCGGTATGCATCGATTTCATGCCACTGAGCTACTTTTGAAACCCCTGACAAAACATTCTCTGCGACATAACCCAACATGTTGACTGGATCTTTGGCTGAACCAAAAGGTGGTGCGTATGCAAGTTCTAGATCCGCAAGCTCTGGTGCGGTGATTCCTCCACGAATTGCAGTAGCGATGACATCGATTCGCTTATCTACTCCCTCAATTCCAACACCTTGAGCTCCAAGAATTTCACCTGACTTGGGATCAAAGATCAGCTTTAAGGTCATTTGCTTTGCATCTGGGTAGTAGCCAGCATGTGAGTTTGGATGAATATGAATCGCTTGATGAGGAATATTTGCAGCTGTAAGGCGCTTTTCATTCCAACCAGTTGTAGCAATCATTAAATCAAATACCTTTACGATCGCTGTACCAATTGTCTTTACTGGACGAACCGATAAGCCACAGATGTGATCAGCAACAACGCGACCATGGCG
The DNA here is from genome assembly GCA_046052005.1 of Actinomycetota bacterium. Classification (GTDB taxonomy): domain Bacteria; phylum Actinomycetota; class Actinomycetes; order Nanopelagicales; family Nanopelagicaceae; genus Planktophila. Next base: position 66,210 of record JBJONC010000002.1, on the reverse strand, counting down.
ATTTGCAAGATTTGCCAGTGGCACCAGCGTTGCATTTCCATCAAGTGCATCGGTCTTTTCAGCCGCATCTCCCACCGCGTAAATATCAGGGGTACTGGTGCGATTAAAGTCGTCGACCTTGATGCCATTGCGTGTGCCAATCTCAAGACCCGCAGCCTTCGCCAAACCGATTTCTGGTCGAACTCCAATTGCCAAAATAACAATCTCGGCGGGTAATACATCGCCATTTGCCAACTCAACAGAGTCAGCAGATATTTTCACAACGCTTGAACCAAGGCGAAGATCAACTCCGTGCGAACGCATCTCTTTTGAAACCAAAGTTGCGAGTTCAGGATCTAATGGCATCAACACTTGATCGGTTGCTTCGACTAGTGCGGTTGGAATTTTGCGATGAACAAGATTTTCAGCAATCTCTACTCCGATAAAGCCGCCACCAATTACAACCGCGCTTGATGGTTGCTTACCAACGCTTGCAGCGATTTTTTCTACATCTTCCACGGTACGCAAAGTCATTCCGCGTTCAATGCCTGGAATAGGTGGGACAACTGGTGATGCACCAGGACTTAAAATCAATTTGTCATAATCAAGTTCATCGGTTTGCCCAGTGATTAAGTCTTTTATCGCGACAACCTTTTTACTTGGGTTAATTGCAAGAACTTCAGTACTAACTCGGACATCTAAACGAAAACGAGCATGCAGGCTTGCAGGAGTCTGAAGAAGTAGATCCTTTTCCTCCGCAATGACACCACCTACGTAATATGGCAAGCCACAGTTCGCATACGAAACATGGCCACTTTTTTCAAGAACAATAATCTCTGCCGATTCATCTAGTCGACGCAAACGGGTAGCAGCAGACATTCCACCAGCAACGCCTCCGATAATGATTACGCGCATCTTTATGCCAGACTTAAGAATAGTTTTTGGAGCTGTGCTGTGACCGCATCAGAGTTGTTCTTACCTTCAACAATGCACTCTTTGAGGCTGGCAGAAATCAAGGTAAAAGCAGCTGTGTTTAAAGCTTTGGATACAGCTGACATCTGAGTCACGATCTCATCGCAGTTACGGCCTTCTTCCAACATGCGGGCTACCGCACCTAACTGACCTTGAGCGCGCTTAATTCTCTTGGCAATTGCAGCGATCTGCTCTTCATCAGATAAAACATGAGCAACTTTCTTGGTTGCCATGATTAACACTTACAACGATCTGCTTCAGCAACGCCAGCTAGCGCTTCTTCAATGTGCTGTCCGCATCCTGACCAAGTGGCCTTATTGCATACATGACAAGTAACTTGTGAACACATGTTAAAACTCCTTAGTTCAATTGACTAAGGCAAAAGTACCATACCCCCGGGGGTATATGTCAAAGGCCGGTTATTTTCACCGCGGCGAGGGCAACCCCCGCCACAATCACCCAGGCCAGCATTCCCATAGCCATCGGGCGTGGACCGATCGCGCGAATAGCCTTCCAACGGACCCCTGAACCCAATGCAACTAAACCGGCGCCCAACATCAACTTACTGAGCAAAACAATGTTGTCATGAAGACCTTCATTGATATCAACGATGTTGTTCAGGGTCGCTACCGCGATAAATCCAAGAACAAAGTACGGAATCAACGGCACTTTGGCGGACTGAACTTCTTGCTTACCCTGTGATGTCAACCAACGTCGATGACGCAAAGACAAAATCAAAACAATCGGGGCAAGCAAACAGACGCGCGCTAACTTCACAACGATTGCGTACTTGTCAGCGTCATCTCCCCAAACCGATGCTGTTGCAACAACCTGGCCAACATCATGAACCGCAGCACCAGCCCAAGCTCCAAATTCACGTGTATCTAAATTCAGTGCATGTCCAATCAAAGGCAACATGAAGATTGAGAGAGTTCCACACAATGAAATTAAGCCAATTGCATAAGAGGTCTCTTCTTCAGTTGCACGAGTTTGAGGTTTGATTGCTGCAACTGCAGTTGCACCGCAAACACCAAAGCCAACGCCGATCAGAAGACCAAGTTCACCTGACATCTTGAAAAGTCTTGATAGACCAACTATTCCGAAGATAGTAAAGGTAACCACGATGACAACGGTGATTACGCCCTTAAGACCGATCTCCTTTAGTGAGACAACACTTACTTGTGCACCCAAAAGGGCAACACCGATACGCATAATTGTCTTGCTTGAGACTTTGGTTGCAGGTGCAGCAAAAGCTGGCCACTGTGCAAAGTTTGCAACTAAGAATCCAAATCCCACACACAATGCAAGCGGGCTAATTGCCGATTGCATATTGTTGATTTGAAATGCGATAGCAACTAGTAAGCCAATTAGGCCAAATCCCGGTGCATAAGTCTTAACCATTTAGAAACCCAGCTGAGAAAAGACTTGATCGGTAATGGTTATTTCATCATCAAGGTTGAGCTTTTCTGGATTTACGCGGTTTGCGCCAGGAAGTCGTCCCCCTGCGGCATTTACCTCTGCTGCAAACTCGCTGGTGCGATTATTAGCGCCATCTACAGATAATTTGGCTGCATCAATAGCAATAACAAAGTGAGAGATCTGCTGGGGAAGCGCATCTTGGCTAGCTGCAAACATATCTGGAATGTTCTTTGCAAGCGTTGGCCCAATCAACATTCCTGTCAGTGACTCAACTAGTACTGCAACTGCATATCCCTTGACGCCACCAAGTGGTGCCAACATTCCTGCAAGAGCTTCCTTGGCATCGGTTGTAGGTGCACCATCTTTTGTAAATGCCCAACCTGGTTCTAATTCAGCACCGGCTTGCGCCTTTGCTTGAATCTTTCCTCGAGCAACCGCACTTGTTGCAAGATCCACAACGGTTGGTGGATTGGTGGGAATACCTGCGGCAAGTGGTGAAGTAGATAGTAAAGCTTTGTTTCCACCCCACGGTGGCATAACAGCGGGTCCTGTACTAAATGCAATTCCAACTAAGCCGCGATTAATCATTGGCCAGACATAAATTCCAAGAGCACCACAGTGATTGGAGCGACCAACACCAACTGCTGCAATTCCATTGACCATCGCGCGCTCTGACGCTAATTCAGCAGCTTTTTGAAGTTGCCAATGACCTAAACCGTCATCGCCATCAAATACAACAAGACTTGGCAAATCTGTAACAACCTTTAGCTGTGCATCCGGTTTGATTCCACCAGCTTGCAAACGAGAAAGATAAAACGGAAGTCGCATTAAGCCGTGGCTACCGATCCCCCAACGATCACTTGCAACGATGCATCGTGCTGTTGTAGCAGCTTCTTCTGATGGAACTCCTGCCGCTTCAAGCAAGGCTTGTGCTTTTGCGATTGCTGAACCAACAGTCAACTGAGGCATTTAGTTACTACTTTCCTTTAACGCCCCCACTGCATGTGTGGCAGGCTTTGAGTTCAGAACTAATTCGATATTTGCGGTCAAGATCTGATTGATTCGAAGCTGACTTTCCTTGGTAATTCCGGCTACGTGAGGAGTCAGAATCAGGTTAGGAATCTGTTCCATTTCGCCCTTCACTGGAGGCTCCTGCGCACGTACATCAAGTGCAGCCCCAGCAATGGTTTTAGCCTTTAGGGCGGCCATTAAGTCCGCCTCGTTAATGACCTCGCCACGACCAACGTTGACGATAATCGCATCAGGCTTCATCAAGCTAAGAGTCTGTGTGTTTATCGTTCCGTTGGTTTCTGGTGTTGAAGGCATATGAATACTTACAACATCGCTGCGCTTAAAAACATCTTCAAAGGTTGTTAATTCAATTCCTGAAAGATTCTTTGCATAAGGATCAAAGCCAATGACCTGGCAATTAAAACTTTGAATGAGTTTTGCGGTTGCAACACCTGTTGCTCCGCAGCCCAGTAATCCCCACGTCAAACCAGAAAGTTCACGTCCCGGTGTGCGAACCCAACCACCCTCACGTGTTGCTACATCATGGCCGGGAATGTTGCGAAGAAGAGAAAGTGCTAAACCAAGAGTTAACTCACCAACGCTTACTGCGTTTGCGCCAAGACCTGCAACCACTACAACACCGGCAGCATCGGCAGCTTTCAAATCAATATTGTCGAGGCCAACACCAGCACGTGCAATAACTTTCAATTTTGGTGCAGCGGCTATTACATCAGCCGTTACCTTTGTCCTGTTGCGCACAACTAGTGCAGTTGCATCCTTAATTGCCGCCTTGAGCTCTTCTGGGTTACTCCACAAATCATCATTACGAGTAATGGGAAAACTCCCTTCCAGTGCTTGGAAGGGAGTTCCCCATACATCTTCAGAAATCAGAATCATTATGCAGAGATGTACAACTTCGTGAATGTGAATTCGCGGTGACCCATAACTTCAGCCTTGCATAGACGACCGTTAACAGTGTCATAAATGACATCCATCATCATGTCGCCAGCCTTCTTAAGGTCATACTCATAACGAAGCAAACCTGAAACATCAAGATCGATGTGCTCAGTCATTGACTTAGCTGTCTTGATATTTGCAGTTAACTTCAAAACAGGAACGATTGGGTTACCAATAACATTTCCTTGACCAGTTGGGAACAAGTGAATTACAGCGCCACCAGCAGCCATAAGAGTTACGCACTCAGCCGCTGCAGATGATGAATCCATGAAGTACAGACCCTTGTTCTTTGGATCTGGCATTTCTGCAGGCTTAAGAACGCCTACAACTGGGACGGAGCCAGTCTTAGCGATATTTCCAAGAGCCTTTTCTTCGATAGTTGTTAATCCACCAGCGATGTTTCCTTGTGTTGGCTGCGAGCCAAGAAGGTTTGCACCAGTTGCTTCAATAACCTTGATGTAGTTGTCGTAAGTGACTTGGAACAAATCGCGAGTTGCTGCATCGATGCAACGCTCTGCGATGAGGTGCTCGCCTCCGGTTAGCTCTGAAGTTTCTCCAAAGAAAACAGATCCGCCCGCTTCAACCCAGCGATCAACAGCTTGAGAAGTTGTTGGGCAAGAGCCAAGACCAGATGTTGTATCTGACTCTCCGCACTTAATTGACATGATCATGTCGCCCATTTCAGCTTCTGTGCGAACAAGACCAGATGCATCTTGCAAGAACATAGCTGCGACGCGGCTAGCTTCCTGAATTACTTGTAGGTCGCCCTTGCCTTCGATTGAAAATGCTGCAACTGGCTTACCAGTCTTAGCAATTCCATCTGCAACACGTTGTGTCCACTTTGGTTCGATACCTATAACAACAACCGCTGCAACGTTAGCGTTAACGCCAGTTCCAATGAGTGTGTCAAAAGTTAGTTGTAGATCTTCACCAAACTGCAAACGACCAAATGCGTGAGGTAATGCCAAAGTGCCTGGAATAACCTTTGCGACAGCTTCTGCAGCTGCATTAGAAAGATCATCGAGAGGCAAAATAATTACGTGATTGCGGATACCCATAGTGCCGTTTTCGCGGCGGTATCCCATTAAGCGCGGCTTGCTTCCCATCGATAACTCCTCATGTTGTGTGTGTGAATGTAATCGCCCTTTTTGATGGCAGCTGATGCAAGTCCGACTTTGATGCCGTACTTAATGATTGCGTCACCCTCAGCAAGATCTGTGAGTGCAAATTTGTGTCCTAGAGGAATCGCGTGGTTAAGCACCGCGGTGCCCTCGGTTCCTTCCTTCACGGAACGACCGTGAAGAGTTCCTGGTTGCAGATCTTCCATCGCAACAGCGACATTGTCGCCATCGTGGTGGAGCAGATACTGCGGTGGAGTTATTGCCATATCTACACAAGCCTCTCTTCGCATATAAATGGGTAGTGGTCTGACCTCTTGCTGGAGTCTAGGACAGTTGAGCGTGTTTCGTCTACCCCCCTGCCCAAATTTCTTGAAGTGGTCTAACCTGTTGCCATGAAATCAGAGCTTCGTTACGGCATTATCGGCGCGGGCAGCATGGGCCGCGAGCACATTGAGAACATCAAGGTCATGGGTGGAGCGACCGTCACAGCGATCAGCGACCCTCATGTGCCTTCTCAGGAAGCCGCCCTGGCTATGGCCCCCGGAGCTACAGTTTTCACCGATCATCGCGCGCTGCTCGATTCAGGATTAATCGATGCGGTTGTTATCGCTACACCTAATGACACACATGCTGCAGTTTTGAAGGATGCGCTTGAAACAGATTTGGCTGTCTTCGTTGAAAAGCCACTTGCTACAACTGTTGAAGATTTGAAATCAATTCTTGCCTGGGATGACAAGCGCAGCGCGATGACATGGATGGGTCTTGAGTACCGATTTATGCCACCAGTTGCGGAAGCTATTGCGCGTGCACAAGAAGGCGAAGCTGGAAAGATCCACCAAGTTTCAATCCGCGAACACCGTGAGCCTTTTTATCCAAAGGTTGATAACTGGAATCGTTTTGCAGAACGCACTGGTGGAACCCTTGTCGAAAAGTGTTGTCACTATTTCAACTTGATGGACATCGTTGTTGGAGAAACACCTGTTCGTGTTTTTGCCTCAGGCGGTCAGAGCGTCAATCATTTGGATGAAAAGTACGATGGCAAGCAAGCAGATATGTTGGATAACGCATTTGTTGTTCTGGAATACGCAAATGGGGCGCGCGGTATGTTAGATCTGTGCATGTTTGGTGAAGGATCATTTGATAAGGAGATTCTGACAATTGTCGGCGATGAAGGAAAGATTGAATCATTCCTACCGTCACAGGTACTGCGCGCTTCACGTCGCGACTCAATTGGAAAGCTTTCAGGTTGGAAGACAGGTGCAGCACGCACCCCTGGTAGCGAGCAAAAGATTATTCATAACTACGATGTGAAGTACATGGGCCACCACTACGGTGCTTCTTACATCGAACACACAAAATTCCGTGATGCGATCCTTAACTCAACTCCGGCTGAAGTTACCTTGAAAGATGGAGTAACTAGCGTTGTAACCGGCCTTGCTGCTCACAAGAGCATTAATGAAGGCCGAGTTGTTGAGATCAAAGAGCTCTGGAGCTAATTACCAACTGCTCCAAGGCTTTGCATGGGTATCAACGATCTCGGCGAGCTGTTCTAGGCGTGGAATAGAGACTTCTCGCAGCGCCTTTGGAATATCTGGTGAGCTAACAATGTCAGCCCACACAGCACGACCTGCAAGGAAACCACTAGCTCCACCCATCGCACATGCTTTAACAGCACCATTAAAGAATGGCTGCTTCACACCATTTGAAAGAACAACCCATGGTGAACCGATCGCCTCTGAAATTCGTTCGGCGTTTTTCGTGACAAGATTCAAATCGCCTTCACCGTGAAATGGAACCTCTGCTTTGTAAAGATCAGGCTTCCAATCCGCAGCTTCACGTGCCGCAATGATTAACTCTTCTTCTCGGTTAAAGCTACGAGATGAATCTGTTGGTGGCTTAACAATGATCTCGATAATTGATGGCAAACCTGAAACATCACATAGCTTATTGAAATCTTCTACCAACTTAGCGCGAACATCTGGTGATTCATCATTGCGCCATAAGACTAGAAACTTGAGTCCAACGCTTCCGATATCACGCATGCGAATTGGATCAATATCTGGATCGACCGCAGTATCTGTTGCAGCGCCTCCTGCTGGTCCGACTAATAAATCTGCCGCTGCGATCAATCCACATCCGCCTTGTAACGCCTTTTGATCAATAATTGCATCAATGCCAAACTCTTGATCGACTAGTAGCGCTGATGCGTATGGTGATAGTTCGCGTGCAACATCGACTTTGAATTGAGTTAACTGTGAATCAGGTACCGGAGTACTTTGGTGCGCAGCAAACATTCCTCTTAAAGCTTCACGTTGGTCGACTGCAACCATTGCTAATGCCCCTGATGGACGTGCCAAATTAGTCAGTGGTTTTCTCATCAGTGTGCCTCCAGGTATGCATCGAGTTCAGTAGTAGTTGGAATCTTTGATTGACCATCAAGACCGCGGCATGAAAGCGCAGCAACAGCGTTGGCACGGCGCATGGCTTCTTGTAATGAGTGACCCTGAATTAACTGGGCTACAAGTGCTCCATGAAAAACGTCGCCTGCGCCTAAAGTGCTTGTTACATCAACCTTAAATCCAGGTGCGGTGACTAGGCCTGTTTCAGGTGAAAAACCAGCGCTACCTGCTGATCCTTGGGTAGCAACAACGGTGTTTCCAGCTTTCATTGAATCATTTTCGAGAGCAACCGGAAGATCTACCCCTGGATAGCGAAGTGCCATTTGTCGATCGGTTGGCACAAATAAATCAACTACGATCGGATCAAAGCTTTCAACGCCGTAACCTGCATCAAATGAAATTTGTGGTCCCTTGCCTCGCGTAATACCCATTTCATCTAAACGCTTGATGCCTACATGATCGACGTGCAGCCACTGTGCCTCGGCAATTAACTTTTTGGCTGCATCATTGATCGGGGCTTGAACCACTGGTTGACGAGTACTAATCGCTCGAGCGCTATGTTCCTTAGAAGCAACAATCACACTTCCTGCAGTGGGAGTCGTGCCGATAGAAATACCTGATGTATCTACACCCTCTTGAGCAAATATCCTTAAGACTTCTTTTCCATCTGCATCATCGCCAATGGTTCCAACAATTGCGCTCTTCACACCGAGTCGACTTAAGGCAACTGCAGCAACGGCAGCTGGTCCCCCTCCTGCACGTGAAATTTCTTCGGCGAGAACTCGTTCATCTTCGCCTGGATACTTATTAACTAAGGCAATTGTGTCTATCGTAATTACACCAACACATACGGCTTGAATAGAACTCAATTGCTTTCTTTCTTCTTTGCATCCGCAAGAGCAGTCGCACGTGCACCAGTTATGTGTTGAAGAGTTAGCTTAGATGCTAATTCGCCATTTCCGCTCTCAATAGCTGCCAAAATTTCATTGTGCTCATTACGTGAAATTTCAGATCTTCCTGGCAAACGTAAAGTGGTTTCCATGGACATTTTCATAACATCCTGCAAAACATTCAATGTCTGATTAATAAAACGGTTACCTGCGATTCCAACAATTGTTAAGTGAAATTTAGCGTCCAAGGCTTGCAATTGATCATAATCGATAGGCTCAATCGCAGTAATTGTGTCAATCTGGTTAAGGGTTGCTCGCAATAAGCGAATATCCTCTTTTGAAGCCTTTTCAGCGGCCCACTTCGACGCGGGAACTTCTAGAACTTCACGGGCATCAAAAAGTTCGTTTAAACCATGTGTCTTCGTCATTACAGATGCACGAAGCTCTTGAGCGACTACTGGTTCTTGAACAAAAGTTCCTTGTCCATGTTTGATTTGCACCAAACCTTGCGCCTGCAGAATATGAAGAGCTTCGCGCAAACTTGGACGGCTTACTTCAAGTAAATCAGCAAGCTGGCGCTCAGGAGGCAACTTATCCCCTGGTGAGAGTTTCTGAAGTTCGATTAACTCCATTAACTGGGTCGCGATTCGAGCAGCACGTTGTGGTGCTAATTGTGTAATTGCACTCACGACTACCCCTTAACCGCGCCTGCAGTTAAACCAGCAATAAATGAGCGCTGTGCGAATACATACATAAGCACCATTGGAATCGATGCAAATAAGATTGCTGTGAATAGCATTGAATAACTGGTTGCAAACTCTCCTCGATAATCAATGAGAGTGAGAGGCAGAGTTTTCTTATCCAATTCATTAATCAGCATTAGTGGGTACAAGAGATCATTCCAACAAATCACAAAAAGGAAGATTGAAGTTGCGCCAATAGCTGGACGTGCCAGTGGCATTGCAATTGAACGGTAGACACGCCAATGGTTGGCACCATCAATGCTTGCAACTTCGAACATTTCCTTCGGAAGATCCCTGAAGAAAGCGGAAATAATGAAGACCGAGATTGGCAAAGTCAATGCAATATTGACCAATACCAGACCCAAAAGCGAATTATTCAAACCAAGCTTAGTAAACAAAGTAAATATCGGAATAATGTTTACTTGACCTGGAATAGCAAGACCCAATGCAAACAAGCCGAAGAGGATCTTTCCTGAAATTGTTATAGAACGAGCAATCGCATATGCGACAAGGCTTGCAAAGAGAATAGTGAAAAACACTGAAAAAACAGCGACGATCACTGAGTTCTTGAATGGAGTCAATACGCTGCCAGATTCAATCAGGGTTCGGAAGTTATCTAGATTCCAGGTCTCAGGCAATGCCAAAGGCTTGGTGTAAATCTCAACATCCTTCTTGAAAGAACCGAGAACAACAATTGAACTTGGGACTAATACCGCTGCTGCAAAAATCGTCAGCAATGTGTTTTTAAATATCTTGTAAATCACTTTTTAGTCCCATCGTCAATTCGCAAGACACGGCGTTGTAACCATGTAACTAGCAATACGAGCAAAACAAGGAAAATCGTCTGAGTCGCTGCATATCCAAACTTGTATCCGACAAACGCGGTGTTAAAGACCATTGTGACGAGCAAATCGGAAGAGTTCAGAGGTCCGCCTTGTGTCATTGCATAAATCAAATCGAATGCACGGAAAGTCTGAATCGTTGTATAGGCAACCACGACCGCCGTTGTTGGAAGTGCCATTGGCCAGGTGACGCTCTTGAATTGCTGCCAGCGAGAGGCACCATCAACCTCGGCTGCTTCATAAAGCTCCGCAGGAATCTGTTGTAGACCTGCAACATAGATAACAACCATCTGTCCGGTGTGGAACCAGACCTGAGTGACGGCAACGGCATACAAGGAATAACGAGAATCCCCAAGCCAATTCAGTGCGAGACTATCGAGACCAATCGCCTTGAGTGTTGCATTAATAAACCCATAATTTGGGTCGTATAAGAAAGTCCAAATCAATCCAACTGAAACAGATGACAGAATCGTTGGGAAAAAGTAAACGGTGCGCAGAAAGATATTGGTTTTTGTATTCTTCAATAAGAAGGTAGCGAACAAAAGCGCAAAACCAGTTTGGAAAATTACCACAATAAGTGAAAAGCGGACGTTATTGCCGAGGATCTTAAAAAACAGATCGTCATTGGTTAGAAGGTTTTGAAAGTTCTTTAAACCAACGAATTCAGGGGTGGTAACGCCATCCCAACGCTGCATTGCGTAGAGCAAGTTTGAAATAGCTGGGTACAAATATAGAAATGAATAGATCGCAAAAGCTGGTGCCGCCATAAGCCAGAGAATTTTTGAATCTCTCGGCTTTCTTTTTTGAGGCGCACCAGAGGCACCCTTGCCACGCTTGGCAAGGGTGCCCTGGATACGAGTTAGAGAGCTAACTGTTTACTCCTTAGGAAGAAAGACCCTGCTTGATGATCTTTGATGTATCTGTCAGAGTCTTTGTAACGTCTGCTCCGCCTGTGATTGCAATCAATGCATCTTCAAGTGGGTTACGTACGTTATTGACGTTGTTGAACAAGAAGCGTGGTGCTAGTAGAAGCTTCTTACCCATGATGTCAGATGTATTCAATAGATCAACGTTAGCTGCGTAGTCAACGTTGATGATTGATACGTGCTGTGATGTTCCTACAGCGTATGCCTGAGCGTTCTCAGCTTGTGCCAAGAATGAGATAAATGATGCAGCAATGCGTTGATCTGTTGCAGATGCCTTTGCATTTACGCTCAAGATAAATGTGTTGTTAGTAATGCCCTGGTACAAAGGCTTTGAGTCAGTTGTAATAAGTGACATCATCTTCATCTTTCCTGACATTGCTGGGTTGAGCTTTGTAACTGTGCTCATACCGAATGTTCCAGTTGGATAAATTGCAGCCTTACCAGAAGCAAAGTCAGCTGGTGCAACGGTGTCGTTGTAGCCAGTTGGGTTTGCTGGGAAGCAACCCGCATCTGCCATTGCCTTGTACTTGTTAGCAATTTCAACAAACCAAGGAGCTGTTAGATCTGCCTTGCCTGTGTCGATTGCTGCGATTCTTTCAGTCAATGTCGCTAGATCTGGTGCTGAGTTCATCAAGAATGAGTTGATGATCTGACCTGCGTTACCGCGGGTCGCACCTGGCCATGCGAATGGGATAAACCCTGCAGCCTTAGCTGTCTTACAGAACGCTAGTGTCTGGCTCCAAGTTGTTGGAACCTTCCAGCCCTGCTTTGCGAAAAGCTCTGCGTTGTATAGAGGGTTGTTAAATAGTGACTGGTATGGAAGTCCGTAGACCTTTCCACCAACAGTTCCTGGTGTTAATGCTGATGCAATAACGTTTTGACGCATGAAGCGCTGGTTTGAAAGATCAGCAAGCATTCCACCTGCGAAGAACTGATTGAACTGTCCACCGCGGCTTGTTACGAAGACTGCAGCCTTCTTATTTTGGCTGATCTTTGCATATGCCAAGTTGGTGTAATCAACTGAAGTCATGATGACCTGGTTGATCTTTGTTCCTGGGTACTTAGCTTCGTACTTATCGATTATTCCTTGTAGAACTACCTTGTCCTCTGGACGCCAGTGGTGGAATTCGATTGATCCCTTTGGTGGTGTTGAGGTTGCTACTGGCTGTGCATTTGCAGAACCTAGGCGAACGCGCTGCCAAGTTAGCTTTCCATTTGAACCTTCAGTACAAATTAATGATGTTGTCTTCTGTCCTGTACTTACACCTTCTGTTGTGCACTTCTTACCGAATGTTGGAACTTCGGCTGAGTTTGCAACTGCAAGTGGAGTGATAACAAGTGCCGCAGCAACTGTTGCAACTACACCAGCACGGAGTGAAGCAAAGGCTTTGTGTCCTTTAGTTTTCATTTTTATCCTTGCTTTCGAGGGTTTGATTGGTGTTTACCATTCTGTGAGGGGTATCCCTAACATCTTTGCCATTTGACGAATACCTGGTCGCACATCGATCCACGAGATGACCAAATGATGCGGGTATCCGCCAGTGACTATTCCATTCACTAATGCAGCGGCATCAGGTTGAGTGATGACCGTTGCTGTATTGCCTTGGAAGTGATTGGGAGCTGGGATTGATTCCCCTCGGCTCACAACCATGCGTAAACCCGTGCGATTGCTCGGATCTACATCCCGATCAATACGGAACAGCGTTACTGGTCCGGTCTTGAGCGGAAAATTACCTGCAACGCCTAATTTGCGGTTGCAGTGAGTTGTTTGCGTTGCGTTCTTTGGATCAGCTGCGAGCTTTGTTGCTGCAGATCCACAGTGCCACAAACGCACTAAACCTTGTGATGCATCTAGGTCAACGATATCCACCAAGTAGTTTTCGTCAGATCCAAGTGCTTCGCACATCATCATTGTTACTGCGCCTAAAACATCGCGTTCGCATGTTGTTACGGTTCCACGATCTGCAAGACGACCCAAAGATGAACAAATACAGGCTCCCATATCTGTGGGGAACTCTGGCCAGCAACGAATTGCAATTGCGTCAAGTAACTCATCTTCGCGCCACTTATCTAGTGCAACCTCGACGCCGTAAACCTTTTTTGCTTCATCAACATTTACCGATGCAAGTGATGGTTGAGCAGCAACTGCGTTTGCATAAGCAAGATCGCGTGCTTCTTCCTTTACCTCTGAGATTTTTCCAAAGGCATCATCAATTGTGATTTGACGAATATCTAAACCAAAGAGTGAACGGATTTGCTGCGCATCATAAACACATGGCGTGAAACCAATTGGTGCATCTCCAACCGCGCCAATCTTCTTGCCCTTCATCCAGTCAAATGCTTTTTGTGCATCTGCTTCAGAACCAAGTTCACCTGTAATGTTTTCTGGAGTTGTTGCTTCTGGCAACTTTCCTGCGAGCGCATCTTTGATTGCACTTCGTACTTGTGGTTCATCAGCGTTTCCATGAATGTGACGAATTGATTGGCCGACATTCATTAATGCGTGTGCAGCAAGGTTTACGCCGCACATTGAATTCAACTTCAAACGTTCGCCAACTTCACCAGGTTCGCGCATAGACCAACCAAGTACAGGGCCCTTAACTTTTCCAAGAAGCTCTACCGCTGGTGATGCATCGGAGAATGAGGCCATAAATAAAATATGAAGATCAGCTGGTGGCAATGTGACCGCTGCAACATCTTCAACTGTCATCACTAGTTCTGCTGGGCCTACAACTGTTGCGCCTAGCTCGGTCAGCAAAGCACGAGCTGAATCAAAGTTGGCTTGGGCGCAGGTCAGGTCAAAGGTAGGGCGCGCTAACGCGACAAGAGCAACGGTGCTCATAAAACCTCCAGTGGTAAGACCTCTGGGCAGAGCGTGCCATTGGATTAGGTGCGAGTCAATGGCAAATAGGCGTTTTTGCGCTTCGTTATACGACTGTGATGCTGGCTATTTCTGGAGCAGGAAAGCTCTGGTCCGACCATTGACCTCAAATGTGGGCCAATCTGGGTCCTGTGAGAGCAGCTGTACGCCTGAGCTGGTCGCCACGATGGTGTCCTCGGCCTTCCAACCCTTGCCTGTTGGGTTCCAGGCTATCGGCTGGTTCTCAGCAATCAGGCGTGCGCTCCCCTGGTTTGCTGGCCAATCCCGAGGCAGGAAGCCTGTTGGGCCGCCTTGGTGGTGCTTGGTCCACTCATCAGCATCAAAACCGTTGGCTGGGTAGGCAGCGATCGCTGCGTTAATCGGATCTGAGAATGGCTGACCCACAACTGTTGCATCTAGCAAGGCCGCTTCCACTTTAAAAATCGATGTGTAATCCGAAACCATCTGATCTGTAACCGAACCAAAGGTAACGATTCGCGTAACTGACGCAATAAGACCCTTTCGCTTTGCACAAATTGAAGCAGACACGCGATTGCCTACAACGGCATCGGTTGGCAAAGGATGTCTAAATTTGTGAACACGCTCGTCGCCGGCGACTCCCAAGAAAGCGATTTCAAGATCTGCCTGCCACAACGAATGAGTGATCAACCCTGCAACATCAATTTCGCGATCCGTACTTTCAACCTGCTTCATCGCATTGCCTAATGCAACAGCTGCATCAACGCAGATTTCTTTGAAGCGTGCCAAATCGGAATCAATTAATGAAGCTCGAATCATTTCAACGTCGACACCTAGATCAATGCGATCTGCTCCAGGTTGATCACTTCCTACCTTTGCTCCCGTTGGTAGAAGCGGATCACGTCCTTCGGACCACTTAATGGTTTTCACGCTAACTTCAGTTGGCAACTCTTCTGCTATTAAACGAGGTGCTTCTACAACATTTGTGACTGCAGTTGCATCATCTTGGGTGATGATTAAATCAAAGCAGGCCATATCAATTGTTGTTGGAACGTGTGCACGACCAGCGATTGCCCAGGCAAGATTTGGATTGCGGCGCAATACAAAGGCATCAAGGCCCTTAGCTTTCATTAGATCGCGAAGTGGCTGAATTCGTTGATTAAATGCGCTCATACCGCTGATGTTACAACCGACCAGCTTGGTGAACCCGCTTTAGGAACTCCTGGGTCTTTGGATTCTGAGGGTTATGCAATACCTGCTCAGCGGTTCCCCGCTCAACAATGTTGCCGGATTCAAGAAAACACACTTCATCTGCTACCTGCGTTGCAAAGCCCATTTCATGAGTTGCTAGAACCATTGTCATTCCATCACTCTTGAGATCACGTACCGCACTGAGAACTTCATTAACCAAGACTGGATCTAGCGCGGAAGTAACTTCATCCAGCAGCAACAAACGTGGGCTAACCGCTAATGATCTGATAATTGCTACACGCTGCTGTTGGCCACCACTAAGACGATCTGGGTATTGATCTGCTTTATCCGCCAAATCAAAACGCTTCAACAGATGCATCGCATGCGAATTTGCCTCATCTTTACTCTTGCCATGAACCTTGATGGGCGAAAGCGTGATGTTTTCTAAAACTGTTTTGTGTGGGAACAAATTGAAGGATTGGAAAACCATTCCTAAGCGACGGCGAACCTCATCAACATTTACATGTGGATCAGAGATTTCTTTACCATCTAAGAAAATCTGTCCATCATCAATTGATTCAAGCAAGTTGATGCAACGTAGCAAGGTTGATTTTCCAGAACCAGATGCACCGATCAAAACCGTAGCGGTGTGCTCTGGCACGGTCAGCGAAAGATTGTTAAGAACTAACTCTGCGCCA
The DNA here is from genome assembly GCA_046052005.1 of Actinomycetota bacterium. Lineage (GTDB taxonomy): Bacteria > Actinomycetota > Actinomycetes > Nanopelagicales > Nanopelagicaceae > Planktophila. The sequence goes on along the minus strand of JBJONC010000002.1, from coordinate 50,223 downwards.
AATGATTTACGAATATTGATTAGCTCTAGAACATTGCTCATTAGATAGCACCTTCAGAGTTCTGAGCACTGGTGCGTTGTCTGATTGCTCGGTCTGTGTAACGGGTCATCGGAATAGTGATGAGCAAGAACATGATCGCCGCTACAACGTAAGGAGTGTAATTAAATGTGCGGCTGGCATTGATTTGAGCTGCTCGAACCGCATCTGTTACTCCCAAGATTGATACCAAACCAGTGTCTTTTAACAGCGAAACAAAGTCGTTGAGCAGTGGTGGAACAACCCGGCGAATAGCCTGAGGAAGTACAACAAAGCGCATTGTCTGCCCAGAAGTTAATCCTAGAGATCTAGCTGCTGCGCGCTGACTTGGATGGATTGAAAGAATTCCACTTCGAATAACTTCGGCTACATAGGCAGAGTAAGTAAGAACAACAGCAACAGTGCCCAAGAAAATTACATTGCTCGATACTCCACGCAAACCTAAGGCGGGAACTCCAAAGCCAACCAACAAAATAATCAAGATCAGTGGTGCGCCTCGGAAAATATCAACGTAGGCGGTAGCCAAAAATCTAAATGGGGTAAGTGCTGGAGATTTCGTTGTGCGCATTAGCGCAAGGCCTAAGGCAATTACTCCAATGGCTGCTCCCCCAATAAATGTGAGCTGGAGATTGATCCATAAACCCTTAACAACTGTTGGAAAAACCTCTTTGCCATATTCGACATCAAAAAAGGTTGTTTTAACCGTCTCCCAACCTGGGCTGGTTACAAGAATTGCAAACAATGTTCCCAAAACCAAAATGGAAGAAGCCGCAGCAATACCTGCTTGCTTGCGGCTTATCGCACGCCGAGACTTACGGCGTTGAATTTCACGTGAGCTTGGCGACCACGCAGAGCTTTGCTTCTCTGTCATGGTCGCCAAACTACCGCTTCTACTTCTTATTCTCTATTACGGCTTCAATACTGGTGCGCCAGCATCAGTTGCTAGCCACTTGTCTGTAATTGCTGCCAATGTTCCATCTGCAGTGATTGCATCAACCGCGCCAGAAACACATGAAGTCAGCTTGCTGCCCTTGGTTAGCAAGAGACCGAACTGATCACCTGAACCAGTTGATGGAAGCTGTCCAACGATGAGGCCGTTAGGAACTTCAACTCCTGATAGGTAGAAAGCAGTTGGTAGATCTACTACTAGGCCATCAATCTGCTTGTTCTTTAGTGCAGATACACCTGCCGCGTTGTCATTGAATACCTGTGGTGTAACACCGATCTGGTTTTCAATCGCATCAAGTGATGTTGTACCAACAGCTGCGCCAAGCTTTGCACCCTTTAGGTCTGCAATTGATGTCTTTCCATCGATCTTGCTTCCCTTGAATGAAACGATTGCTTGTGGAGCTGTGTAGTAAGGAGATGAGAAATCAACCGCTGCTTTGCGCTCTTCTGTAATTGAGAACTGCTGCAAGTTGAAGTCAAAGTTCTTCTCACCTGGTGTTACTGCTGAATCAAATGTTGTACGAACCCATGTGACATCTGCTGCATCGAAACCAAGTTGCTTTGCAACTGCGTATGCAACCGCACCTTCAAAACCATTTCCGGTCTCTGGTGCATCATCGATGATCCATGGGTAGTAAGCAGGCTCGCCTGTTGCAATCGTTAGCTTGCCCTCAGTAACAGTTGCAAGATCTGCCTTTGCACATGATGCCGCTTCAGATGTTGATGAATCTGATGATGAACATCCTGAAAGTGTTAGAGCTGCTGCAATTACAACAGCTGAAAAAATACCGAAACGCTTTTTCAACGTAATCTCCTAAAGTGTCAGGGGATCATCACTAACCAAACTAACTTGATCAGTACAGCTAGTTAGACCCACGCTTGCCGATGATGTTGGCTATCGGCCTGGTCTTCACCCGGAGCACCCCGCCGCGGTGGAGGGTTGCCGTCCAGTTAGCCGGGGCTTGATGCTGGAACTCGTGACCACTGCAAATGTTATTGATGGGTGTGTGAGTTGTCGACTTGCAAACAAGATGCAAAAGAGATGGGTGTAGAAAAGCTGTGGTGGCGGGTGAAGGATTTGAACCTTCGAAGGCAGAGCCGGGGGATTTACAGTCCCCTCCCATTGGCCGCTCGGGCAACCCGCCAAGGTCGAACAAGTAGTGCGGCAATTATGGATAGTGCGAGGGGAAAGGATACCTTAGGCAGGTACACGCACAAAATGCGTTTTAAGAGTGAAGGAGCCCTCACCATGGCAGCAGATAGCAGTTTCGACGTAACCTCCAAGATCGACCGTATGGAGCTCGATAACGCCATTAATCAGGCGGTCCGTGAGATTGAGACCCGCTTTGATTTCAAAAACACAGGTTCAAAGATTGAACTTGAGGGCGACAAGGTTTTGATTGAAGCAGATACAGAAGAGCGCGCAAAAGCGGCTTTAGATGTTGTGAAGGACAAGATGATCAAGCGCGGAGTTTCTTTGAAGCACCTTGATGCAGGAGATCCACAACTGTCAGGAAAGATTTACAAGATTGCCGCACCTTTGAAGGAAGGCATCTCAACAGAAAATGCAAAGAAGATCGCAAAGAAGATTCGTGATGAGGGTCCAAAGTCTGTAAAGACACAGATTCAAGGCGATGAGCTTCGTGTGACTTCAAAGAGTCGCGATGATCTGCAGGAAACAATGGCCATGATCAAAGATGGTGGCTGGGACTTTGCAGTTCAATTTACGAACTTTAGATAATTGAGTAAGAACAAGCTTGGCCTTTTATTTGGCATCAGTGCATACTCTTTATGGGGTGCATTTCCTTTGTACTGGCCTTTGCTTGAACCAGCTAATCCCCTAGAGATTGTTTCGCATCGTGCTGTATGGACATTGGTTTTTTGTGTAATCGTCCTTGCTGCGACAAAGGCGTTAAAGGCAACCTTGGTAACTTTAAAGAGACCAATGGTCGCCGCAAAGTTGTTCTTAACTTCTATTTTGATTTCAATTAACTGGCTTGTCTACATCTGGGCTACAAATAATGGCCATGTTGTTGAAGCCTCCTTGGGTTATTACATCAATCCATTAATCATGATCGGCTTTGGTGTAATCCTTCTTAAAGAAAAGATGCGACCACTGCAATGGGCGGCGGTAACGATTGCAACAATTGGTGTTTTGGTTCTAACTATTGATTACGGTCGCTTGCCTTGGATCGCTCTAACTTTGGCGATTTCCTGGGGAAGCTATGGATTGATTAAGAAGCAGCTGGGACTTGGTGCTCTTGAAGGCCTTGCAATCGAAACCTCAATTTCAGCCTTTTTCTACCTTGGATACCTGATTTATCTAGGAAATCAGGGCACTGGGCAATTTGGACAGCATTGGGGCTTAACTCTGTTGCTTATGAGCGCTGGTGCAATAACCGCTATCCCGTTGCTGTTATTCAACGGTTCAACAACTCGCTTACCTTTCACGACGATCGGTTTATTGCAGTACATAACTCCGACTTTGCAGTTTTCAGTCGGAGTTTGGATTCGTCATGAAGATATGCCAACTGCGCGTTGGATTGGTTTCTTGATTATTTGGGTTTCGCTAACAACCCTTGCAATTGATTTGGTGAGATCAGGCAGAACGGTCAATAACAGCATCGCATAGAGACATGAGTGCTCCAGTTGCGTCATTGATTGGTAGCGGCCCTAGTGCGCTACGAGCTTCTTTTGCAGTCATCAATAACTGTTCACGAGATTCATCTAGAGCTTTGTGATTGCGTAAAGCAACCAAAACCTGCTGCACAGTTGTTTCATCTTCAATTGGTGCGCTGAGTAATCTCTTCAGATCTGCATCGGCAGGATCATTAGATTTCATGACATTCAAAGTTACTAGAGTTGGAACACCTTCACGCAAATCGGTTCCTGGAGTCTTTCCAGATTGATTTGATTCGCTGGCGATATCAATAACATCATCAGCAAGTTGGAAAGCAACACCGATCTTTTCGCCAAATACAGTAACTGTGTCGGTGATTGCAGCAGGTGCACCTGAAATCATTCCACCATAACGTGCGGATGCCGCGATCAATGAACCGGTCTTGTCCGCAACAACCTTTAGGTAATGCTCTAACGGATCTTGTCCTTCAGATGGTCCCTGAGTTTCCATGATCTGTCCGATAACTAAACGTTCAAATGTACGTGCTTGTAGTCGAACCGCTTCAGGACCTAGATCGGCAAGGAGGTCAGATGATTTCGCGAAGAGAAAGTCTCCAGTCAGAATCGCGATTGTGTTTCCCCAGCGCATGTTGGCGCTTTCAACTCCGCGACGAAGTGGAGCTTCATCCATAACATCATCGTGATACAGAGTTGCTAGGTGGGTAATCTCGCAAGCAACCGCGGCAGCGATGACTCCCTGACCTGTTGGATCCCCGTATTGAGCGGTTAAAAGGGTCAATAAGGGGCGTAAACGCTTGCCGCCAGCGGCAACCAGGTGGTGAGCGGTCTCATCGACAAAGGGGTACTCGCTTCGTGTGTGGCTACGCAACAGGGATTCAACCTGCGCCATTTGGCTAATTAGTTGCGTCTCTAAAGCTGGCGCAACATTGGGAATGCCAAATGTGGACATTAGCGAATGAAGATAGCTAAGTCGGTGATGAAATCAAGAACTGGAGCTGGGTAAATACCCAAAACCAAAGTGATTACAGCTGCGATTACAACAGTCGCGCGAGTCAAAATTGAAGGAATTTCAACCGCTGTTCCATCTTCAACCGCATCTGTGAAGAACATCAACACAATTACGCGAATGTAGAAGAAAGCCGCAATCGCACTTGAAAGCACACCGGTGATAACAACCGCGGTTGCTCCATTTTCATACGCTGCTGAAAAGATTGAAAACTTTCCAATGAATCCGCTTGTGAGCGGGATTCCAGCAAATGCAAGCAAGAAGAGTGCAAAAGCAGATGCTGCAAATGGAGAACGCTTGCCAAGGCCCTTCCAACGATTGAGATCTGTAACTTCACCAGATGAATCGCGAACCAATGTCACTACAGCAAATCCACCAACAGTTGCTACACCGTATGCAAACAAATAGAAGATGGTTGCATCAAGGCCAGCCTTGTTGAGTGCAATGATTCCTGAAAGCAGGAAACCTGCGTGTGCAATTGATGAGTACGCCAACATGCGCTTTACATCGCGTTGTGAGATCGCAACTAGAGATCCAAGCAACATGCTGATGATTGCGATTGCAGAGATAACTGGAGTCCAAGACCATTCTGCATTGGCAAAAACTGTGTAGAAGATTCGAAGCATTGCTCCGAAGGCTGCAACCTTAGTTGCCGCTGCCATAAAGGCTGTGATTGGTGTTGGAGCACCTTGGTACACATCTGGAGACCATGAGTGGAATGGAACTGCGCCGACCTTGAATAGCAATCCAATAGAAAGAAAGGCCATACCGATCAAGAGCAGAACATCATTTCCGCTTCCGCCGACTACCGCTTCACGGATGCCTGCGAAGCTAATTGAGCCTGCAAAACCATATAAATACGCTGATCCGAAGAGGAAAAATGCTGATGCAAATGAGCCCAGCAAGAAGTATTTAAGTGCTGACTCCTGCGATGCCAAGCGACGACGACGTGAAAGTCCTGCCATCAAGTACAACGGCAATGACAACATCTCGAGCGCTACAAAAAGCATGATCAAATCACTGGCGATTGGGAAGATCATCATTCCTGAAACCGCGAACAAGGTAAGTGGGTAAACCTCAGTTACTTGGTTTCCTGCCTGTGCCGCCTCACGCTCTTCATCAGAACCTGGAAGTGCAGCTGCAAGTGGAGTGAAATGTTCGGTATCTGCAATTAAGAAGATGGAAATAATCGCAATGATAAGAATTGATCCCTGAAGCAATACCGCTGGACCATCAATTACCAATGAGCCCATCGCAGGAGTTAGGGATTCTTCTCCACGAATTCGCCATACTTGAATTAATGCAAGCATTAATGTTCCAAGTGAGAGCGTTAGTTGAATAACTGGGCGAAGCGCCTTGGATGCAAATGCTTCGACAAGAACACCAATGAGTGCACCACCAAGCAAAATCAGGATTGGTGAGAGCAGTGTGTAGGAAAGAACTGGCGCTGTAAAAGTCATTACTTGTCCCCAATACTTGGTACAGGATCAGTGAATCCCATTTGCGAAATCACATGCTTAGCCGCTGGGTTAATTACATTAAGTAGTGGTGATGGGTAGAAGCCCAGTACGACGATGATTGCGACAACTGGAGCAATCGCTACCTTCTCGCGAAGATTTAGATCCTTGAGGTTCTCATTACCTTCAGTTGTTGGACCATGCAGCGCCTTCTGAACTGGAATCAAGATGTACAAAGCCGCCAACACGATTCCGAAGGTTGCGATGATCGCATGCACTGGGTAACGAGTGAAAGTTCCAACGAGAACAAGGAACTCACTAACAAAGCTAGAAAGTCCTGGAAGTGCCAAAGATGACATTCCGGCGATAAAGAAGCTCCACGCCATGACTGGGGTTACTCGTTGCAGACCGCCAAAATCAGCAATGGTTGAAGATCCACGACGTGAAATCATCCAGCCAGCTACTAGGAATAGCGCCGCTGTAGAGAAACCGTGGTTAAACATGTACAGCGTTGCTCCGCTTTGAGCCTGGCTTGTCATCGCAAAGATTCCCATAGTGATGAAACCGAAGTGAGAGATCGATGTGTAAGCGATCAAGCGCTTGATGTCCTTTGCACCGATTGCAAGGAATGCACCGTAAATAATTGAGATGACCGCGAGAATCATGATCAACGGCGTAAATGTCTTACTTGCATCTGGGAACAAGGTGAGGCAGTAACGGATCATTCCGAAGGTACCAACCTTGTCGAGAACACCAAGCAACAAAACAGAGGTGCCAGGAGTTGCAGAGCTTGCTGCATCTGGCAACCAGGTATGGAATGGCCAGACAGGAGCCTTGATTGCAAAAGCGATGAAGAAACCAAGGAACAACAAGTTTTGAGTTGTTGAACTCATTTGTAGTTGTGAAAGCTTTTGTAGGTCAAAGGTGTGACCGCCCTGATCGCCTGACATCACGTAAAGCGCGATGATTGAGGCAAGCATCAACAATCCACCAAATAATGAGTACAGCAAGAACTTAACCGCTGCCGCTGAACGCTCTCCTGTGCCATAGCCACCAATAAGGAAGTACACAGGGATCAACATCGCTTCGAAGATCACGTAGAACAAGAAGACATCAGTTGCTGCAAAGACACCGATCATCATTGTTTCTAGAACAAGGATTAAGACGTAGAAAGTCTTAACGCTCCAACGTCCACCATGTGCTTCATTCCAACCTGCAAGCACAACGATTGGCGCAAGGATCGTTGACATCAAAATCAATACCAAGGCAATTGCATCAACGCCCAGCGCGAAGTTAATTCCAAAGCTTGGAATCCATGCGTAGCTTTCAACAAACTGCAGATTGACGTTATCGCGCTCAAAGCCAACCGCCATAGCGATGGCTGCTGCCATTACAACCAGAGTTGTTGCTAACGCAGCTTGCTTAGCCGCCTTTTCATTGCTCTTTGGGAGCGCAGAGATGATTGCCGCACCTGCCAGAGGCAGAAGCATTAATAGTGATAACCACTTCATTACTGAACCACCACCCAAATAGCTCCGATAAGCGCAATTGCGCCCACCAAAATCATTGCTGCATAGCTACGAACATAGCCACTTTGTAGACCTCGAAGCGCTGAACCCGAGCCCATTGCTACCTGTCCAACACCACGAACTGCGCCATCAACGACAGCTTCATCTGCTGCAACCAAGGTTGTTGTAAGTGCTTGACCTGGACGCATGAAAACCGCCTCATTAAAGCGATCCTGCATCAAGTCTTGACGAGCAATCTTGGTAAAGATTGAAACATTCTCTGGTGCCACTGAAGAAACTTCTTGGCGGGCATACTTAAAGAATGCGATCGCAACACCGATTGCAACCATCGTTAGCGCCATTGCGGAAACAACGATTGGTTCAAGTAAATGCTTTTGGTACTCCTCGCTGTGGCTAAAGAGCGGGTGTAACCAATTTTCTAAAGCATCGCCACGTGAAAGTAGGTAACCAGATGAAACAGATCCAATTGCAAGAATCGCCATCGGTAGCCACATCAACCATGGGGACTCGTGTGGATGTGCATCATCATCCCAACGCTTTGTTCCTGTAAATGTCAGGATCATTACACGGGTCATGTAGAAGGCGGTAATTGATGCACCGATCAGAGTTGTTACTCCAAGAATGATTCCCTTGGCTCCGCCGGCATCAAATGCAGTTTCGATAATCAAATCCTTGGAATAGAAACCAGCAAATGGAGGAACTCCGAGAATTGCTAAGTAACCCAACCCGAAGGTGACAAATGTAATTGGCATGAACTTACGAAGTGCGCCGTACTTGCGCATATTCACTTCATCGTTCATTCCGTGCATCACCGAACCTGCACCCAAGAACATTCCGGCCTTGAAGAAACCGTGTGTTAGTAGATGCATGATTGCAAAGGCATAACCAACTGGACCTAGTCCTGCAGCTAATGTCATATATCCAATTTGCGACATAGTTGAAGCAGCCAATGCCTTCTTGATGTCATCTTTAGCGGTACCGATTAATGCACCAAACATCAAAGTAATTGCACCGACAATAACAACCAATAGCTGCGCGGTAGGGGCTGCGTCAAAAACAAAGTTAGAGCGAGTAATTAAGTAAACACCAGCAGTAACCATCGTTGCCGCGTGGATAAGGGCAGAAACTGGGGTTGGTCCCGCCATTGCATCGCCCAACCACGCCTGTAATGGGAACTGAGCTGACTTACCCGCTGCAGCAACTAGAAGCATGATTCCCATACCCGTTAGTGCAGCTTCAGATGCGTGATGTGACTGCTCTTGAACACCTGCAAATGAAACAGTGCCCATAGTTGCAAAAGCGATCATGATTGCAAATGACAATCCCATATCGCCCACACGGTTCATTACGAATGCTTTCTTGGAAGCCGTTGCATAAGCAGGCTTTTGATTCCAGAAGCCGATGAGTAGGTATGAAGCAAGACCTACACCTTCCCAACCTACGTAGAGGTTGAGGTAGCTATCACCTAGTACCAACAAAAGCATTGCTGCGATGAAAAGGTTCAGGTAAGCAAAGAAACGTCGACGATCTTTGTCGTGTGACATGTATGAGATCGAATAAACATGAATCAGTGTTCCGACACCTGTAATCAGGAGAACGAAACAGATTGAAAGCTGATCAAGTAGCAAACCTGCATCAACCTTGAAATCTCCAACATTGATCCACTCAAATAGTTTCTGTCCGACGGGACGCTGTTCAGTTGGGCGATCAAGCATCAACATAAGTTGGTACAGACCTACGCCAAATGAAGATGCAGACATTGCGGTTCCAAGTAAGTGTCCCCACTTGTCAGCACGACGTCCAGCTAAAAGAAGAATTGCAGCACCGGCCAATGGCAGTGCGATTAAGTAAACAAGTGAGGTTGAAGTAGTCATGGTTATCGCTTCAACAAACTAGCATCATCAACAGATGCTGAACGGCGTGATCGATAAATCGTCACGATAATTGCCAGACCAACTACTACTTCACAAGCAGCAACAACCATCGTGAAGAAGGCCATAACTTGGCCATCAAGATCACCGTTGATACGAGAAAAAGTAACAAATGAAAGGTTTGCTGCGTTGAGCATGAGCTCAATGCACATGAAAACTACGATCGCATTGCGGCGAACAACTACGCCGACAGCTCCAATAGTGAAGAGGATCGCTGAAATATAGAGGTAATTAGCTGCGTCCATTACTTCTCCTCCTCAATCTGAGTATTTACTTCAGACAAGTCGAAGCTCTTGTAATCCAGCATATCTCCGCGTGCTTCAAGGCTTGCGTTAACAGAGGTTGGAGCAGGAGTTCCATCTGGAAGAAGCGCTGGAACATCTACCGCGTTGTGACGGGCGTAAACACCTGGACCTGGAAGTCCTGCAGCGCTACCCAAAGATTCACCGCGGAAACGGTTAATGGAAAGTTGACGCTGTGTTGGGCGAACCGTTGTGCGCTGATGGTGAGCAAGCACCATCGCACCCATGGCCGCTGTAATCAATAGCGCTGAAACAACTTCAAATGGGAATACATATGTAGAGAACAAAGCCTTGGCAATGCCTTGAACATTTCCATCGGCATTTGCTGCAGATAAACCAATCGCATCGCGGCCTAATGTTGCGCGACCAAGAAGTGAAACCATTAATCCGCCAAAGCCAACCGCTGCGGTAATCGCAACTGGTCGGAGACCAGAAATGGTTTCAGTTAATGAATCAGATGAGTCAACACCAACCAACATCAAAATAAAGAGGAAGAGCATCATTACTGCTCCGGTGTAAACAACTACCTGAACAATTCCTAAGAACACCGCATCTTGAGCGATGTAGAAGATTGCCAAGACAACCATTACGAAAGCCATCAAAATCGCTGAGTGAACAGCTTTCTTAACGAGCAACATTCCAAGTGCGGCAACGACAGCCATTGGACCAAGGATCCAAAACATCACTGCCTCAGGCTTTGCGGTCTGCCCAACCTCTAGCGCTAGTTGCATCATGATTGGCCATCCTTAGCCTGTGATGGGTGCGCACCCTTCACATCACCGTTGTAATAGTTGGTATCAGTCATATCTGGATACATTGGATGTGGGGGCATAAGCATTCCTTGACGAAGTGGAGCTAGTAAATCCTGCTTTTCAAAGATCAACTTTGCGCGTGAATCATCTGCAAGTTCATACTCATTTGTCATCGTTAATGCACGTGTAGGGCAAGCCTCAATACACAAACCGCAGAAAACGCAGCGCAGGTAATTGATTTGGTACACCTTGCCGTAGCGCTCACCTGGAGACATACGATTTTCTTCGGTGTTGCTTTCACCTTCGACATAAATTGCATCTGCTGGGCATGCCCATGCGCAGAGTTCGCAACCGATGCACTTCTCTAAACCATCAGGGTGACGGTTCAGTTGGTGACGACCATGGAAGCGCTCTTCAGTTGGTGCCTTAACTTCAGGATACTCAACGGTCAAAGGCTTCTTGAAGATCGTTGAAAAAGTAATCCAGAACCCCTTCATGTGACCCAAGAAGCCAACTGATGGAGTTTGTTCTACTTCGTAAAATTCAACATCGTTAATTCCAAGATCTTTTGGCTTTAACGGTTCGAGGTTTTCAGCCACGGTCGCCTCCTGTGCTCTTTGAGACATTAATAGTTGAAACCTCCATAGGTAATGAAGGAACAGCAAATGAAGGCGCTTGCTTGTTATCGCCATCGGCAACAGCTGCTGCCTTTTTCTTCTTTGAATTTTCAAATCCGATATTTACCGCCATGATCAAAACGACCACCGTGCTCGCAAAGGCAATCACAACAGATCGAGGAGTGCCCTGAAGTGACATCACACGAAGTGTTGCGACGACCAAGATCCAAAGAATTGAAATTGGAATCAAGACCTTCCAACCAAACTGCATGAACTGGTCGTAACGAAGACGTGGAAGCGTTCCGCGAAGCCATACGAATACAAAGAAGAATGTAATTACCTTGGCAAAGAACCAGACCGCGGTGAACCAGCCACCAAGCCACTGTTCTGTAAAGCCAAGTCCTGGAGGTGCTTTGTATCCGCCTAGGAACAATGTGGTCGCAAGCGCTGAAACCGCAACAATATTGACGTATTCAGCGAGGAAAAACAGTGCGAACTTGAGTGATGAGTACTCGGTGTGGAAACCACCAACAAGCTCACCTTCAGCTTCAGCAAGGTCAAATGGAGCACGGTTTGTTTCGCCAACCATTGAGATCGCGTAGATCGCAAATGATGGGAAGAGAACAACTGCGTACCACCAAGAAGATTGTGCAGCCACGATATCTGATGTGGACATAGACCCTGCATAGATAAATACCGCTACGAGAGAAAGACCCATCGCAATTTCATATGAAATAACTTGAGCACTTGAGCGAAGTCCACCGAGCAATGGATAAGTCGATCCTGAAGACCAACCCGCTAAAACAATTCCGTAAACACCAACTGATGCAACCGCCAGAATGTAAAGAACTCCTACTGGTAGATCGGTTAACTGCATCGCAGTCTTTTGTCCAAACATTGTGACTTCACCAGTAATTGGAATTACCGCAAAAGACATGAAGGCTGTTGTTGCGCTGATGATTGGTGCCAAAACAAAAACAACTTTGTCTGCAGCTGTAGGAATAATGTCTTCCTTAAGTGCCAACTTCACACCATCTGCAAGTGCTTGAATCAAACCAAATGGACCTACACGGTTTGGTCCTGGACGCTGTTGCATTCGACCTACAAGACGTCGCTCGCCCCATACCGCCATTAAAGTTAGTAATACGCAAACCGCGAAAACTAGTAAAGCTTTTACGAGAATGAGCCAGCCTGGATCTGCTCCAATGAGTTGTGCAGTTGTCATGCCTTCACCACCGTAACTACTGCGCCATGTGCGACGCCTAGGTTTACCAACAATTGAGAACCACGTGAGTTACGAGGCGCCCAAACAGCATCATCATGAATGTTTTCAACGAGAGCTGAAAGCGTTACAGATCCCTGTGCAGTTGAAATCTTCAGCTGGTCTCCATCGACTACACCCATTGATTGAGCGCGCTTTGGTGAGATAACAGCAACAGTTCTACGTGCAGTTCCAGCAAGGTTTTCTTCGCCTTCTTGCAAAGTTCCAAGGTCGAGCAGACGACGCCATGAGGTAATCAAAGCTTGATCGCCACTTAATGCTGGTTGTGACTGCGGTGCAACAGGTGTCAATGATGCGCGTGCGCCATCCCAATTGCCTAGAGATGCAATCTCCTTTGCAGCAGCGGTGACCGTTCCAAGATTGAGAGAGATTCCCATCTCTTCAGCGATCATTGAAAGAATTCTTAGGTCGCTTCGGTTAAGTGAATCTGCAACAGCTGCATCAAATGAACGTGCACGACCTTCCCAGTTAAGGAAAGAACCAGATTTTTCTGTAACTGCAGCAACTGGCAATACAACATTTGCGCGAGCAGTTACCGCACTTGGTGCGATTTCAAGTGAAACAACAAATGCCTTATCTAATGCAGCAAGCGCAGCCTGGCTGTTGTCACCATCTAGTGGATCAACTCCACCCACAACGAGTGCGCCAATTTGTCCGGCATTAACCGCATCAATGATTTGTGGAGTTGAACGACCAACTTCAGAAGGAATTGAATCTGTGTTCCACACTGCTGCGATATCTACACGTGCGGCTGCATCTGTTACTGGACGACCGCCAGGCAAGAGATTTCCAATTGCTCCAGCTTCGATCGCTCCGCGCTCACCTGCGCGACGAGGGATCCAAGCAAGCTTTGCACCGGTTGAATCTGCAAGAGCTGCAACCGCGGTCAAAGCTCCTGCACTTTCAGCAGCGCGCTCTCCCACAAGAATTACAGACTTGTCTGTGAGCTTCTGTGAAGCGATTGCTGCTGCTTCTTGACCAGGAGCAACCTTTACAAACTCCGCCTTTAACTTGTCTACAGCAATTGATTCTTTTGAACCGATTGAGACAACCTTCAAAGCACGCTTGCGGTACTGCTTATTGATGCGCAAGAAAACAATTGGTGACTCTTCTTCTGGCTCAAAGCCAACGAGAAGAATCTGATCCGCCTTATCAATGTCACGATATGTAGTTGATGAGCCAACTACACGCGCTGCAATGAACTCGCGTTCTTCATCTGATGAGATACGTGAACGGAAGTCGATGTCATTTGTTCCAAGTGCAACACGTGCAAACTTGCTGTATCCATATGCATCTTCATGAGTTGCACGACCACCGACAAGAACCGCAGCCTTTGCAGACTTAAGTCCTTCAGCAGCAACTGCAAGAGCTTCTGGCCATGATGCTTCAACAAGCTCGCCAGCTGCGTTACGGATCATAGGAACCTTTAGGCGATTAACCGCGGTTACATACTTAAATGCCCAACGACCCTTATCGCAGTTCCACTCTTCGTTAACTGATGCATCTTCACCAGCTAGGCGACGCAAAGTCTTTCCGCGGCGAACATCGGTGCGCATATCGCAACCAGATGCACAGTGCTCACAAGCAGATGGTGTTGACACCAAATCAAATGGACGTGCACGGAAACGATAAGCGGCTCCAGTAAGTGCACCCACTGGACAGATTTGAACTGTGTTTCCAGAGAAGTAAGACTCGAATGGCTTGTTCTCGTAAATACCTACTTGTTGCAAAGCTCCACGTTCATTAAGAGTAATGAATGGATCGCTTGCGATTTGTTCTGAGAAACGTGTGCAACGTGCGCAAAGAACGCAACGCTCACGATCGAGAAGTACCTGAGAAGAAATATTGATTGGCTTTTCAAATGTGCGCTTAACACCTTCAAATCGTGAAGAGCCTTGACCATTGCTCATCGCTTGATTCTGCAGTGGGCACTCTCCACCCTTGTCACACACTGGGCAATCCAATGGGTGGTTTACAAGCAAAAGCTCCATTACGCCGCGCTGTGCTTTTTCAGCGACAGGCGAGGTTAATTGGGTCTTTACGATCATTCCTGGCTCGACTGGAATTGTGCAAGAAGCTTGTGGCTTTGGGAATGCACGTCCATTGATTTCAATATCAACAAGGCACTGACGGCATGCTCCGACTGGATTAAGCAGTGGGTGATCGCAGAAACGAGGAATCTGAATTCCTAATTGTTCTGCTGCACGAATAACAAGTGTTCCTTTTGGAACTGTTACTTCGAAACCGTCGATAACGACGGTGATCATCTCTGAAACTTCAGTAGTCACTTATGCACCTGCCCCAGCAAATAGAGTTGATGCAACTGGATCAAATGGGCAAGCGCCATTTGTAACGTGTGCAATGTACTCATCACGGAAATACTTAATTGAAGATGTAATTGGGCTTGTTGCACCATCACCAAGAGCACAGAATGAACGTCCCATGATGTTGTCGCAAAGATCTAGCAACTTAGCAAGATCTGCTTCGGTTCCCTTACCTTCTTCAAGATCGCGAAGAATCTGTACTAACCACCAGGTACCTTCACGGCATGGTGTGCACTTTCCACATGACTCGTGCTTGTAGAACTCAGTCCAGCGAAGCACTGCTCGAACAACACACGTAGTTTCATCAAAGATTTGTAGAGCTTTAGTTCCGAGCATGGAGCCAGCAGCTGCAACACCTTCATAATCCAAAGGAACATCAAGATGTGCATCTGTAAATAGAGGTGTTGATGATCCACCTGGAGTCCAGAACTTCAACTTATGTCCTGGGCGAACTCCGCCAGCAAGATCCAAAATCTCTCGCAATGTAATTCCGAGTGGTGCTTCAAACTGTCCTGGGTTAGCAACGTGACCTGAAAGTGAATAAAGGGTTGTTCCCTTGCTCTTTTCAGTTCCCATTGATTGGTACCACTCTGCGCCATTCATAACGATCGCTGGAACCGCTGAGATTGATTCAACGTTGTTTACAACGGTTGGACGTGCATAAAGTCCTGCAATTGCAGGGAATGGCGGACGTAAACGAGGCTGTCCGCGGAAGCCTTCTAGTGAGTCAAGAAGTGCGGTCTCTTCACCACAAATGTATGCGCCTGCACCAACGTGCAGAACAACATCAATTCCATTACCAAGGATTCCGGCAGCGTAAGCATCGGCAATCGCCTGATTAAGTCGACGAGCAACATGGGTTACCTCGCCGCGAATATAAATGAATGCGTGCTTTGCACGAATTGCGTGGCAAGCAATGATGCACCCTTCAACAAGAACATGGGGATTTGCCATAAGTAGTGGCATGTCCTTACAAGTTCCTGGCTCTGATTCATCAGCGTTAACAACAAGGTAGTGATCTTTGTTGTCACCTTGTGGAATAAATCCCCACTTCATACCTGTTGGGAAACCAGCTCCTCCGCGACCGCGAAGTCCTGAATCCTTAACAAGTTGAATAACTGCATCTGGATCCATTGCCAAAGCTTTTTCAGCAGCCTTGTATCCACCGTGACGCTTGTAACCTTCAAGAGTAAATGAATCTTTTTCATCCCAATGTGCGGATAGAACTGGAGCTAGCTTTGTCATTACTTGCCCTCTTTCGAAAGTTTCAAGCCAAGCAAAGTTGGCTCACCAGCTTGAACACCTTCGTGCGCAAGTCCGTCATTTAATCCTGCAAGAACCGCAGATGCTTCTTTGTAGGTAACCAAACGATTTGGTCCACGAGTTGGTGGCTTTGGATTACCTGCTCGCATTGAATCAACTAACTCTTTTGCAGACTCAACTGTTTGGTTGTCGTAAAACTCCCAGTTAGCCATAACAACGGGTGCGTAGTCACAAGCAGCATTACATTCGATGTGCTCCAATGAAACTTTTCCATCAGCTGTAACTTCATCATTACCAATGCCAAGGTGATCCTTAAGTGAAGCAAAGATTGCATCTCCGCCCATAACCGCGCACAAGGTATTTGTGCACACACCTACGTGGTACTCGCCTACTGGCGTTGGCTTGTATTGGGTGTAAAAGGTAGATACAGCAGTGACTTCAGCGGCTTCTAGCTGAAGAAGCTTTGCAATTACTTCGATGCCCTCGTTAGTTACGTAGCCAGCCTTTGACTGCACAAAGTGAAGCAAAGGCATGATTGCAGAACGTGAACGTGGATAACGCTTGATGATCGAATCCATGACTTGTAGATCTTCAGTTGAAAATGCCATTAGCGATCAACGCCTCCCATAACTGGATCGATCGAAGCAACTGCACCAATGATGTCGGCAACCATTCCGCCTTCGCTCATTGCAGCTGTCGCTTGCAAATTATTAAATGATGGTTCGCGGAAGTGAACGCGATAAGGCTTTGTTCCACCATCAGATACAACTGATGCACCAAGTTCACCGCGAGGTGATTCGATTGCAACATATGCCTGTCCAGCAGGAACATGGAAGCCTTCTGTAACAAGTTTGAAGTGGTGAATCAAAGACTCCATTGATGTGCCCATGATCTGACGGATGTGGTCAAGTGAGTTACCGAGTCCATCTCCACCCAATGCAAGCTGTGCAGGCCATGCAATCTTCTTATCTGCAACCATTACTGGTGCGCCTTCAAGCTTTTCTAACTTAGCGACACACTGTTCAATGATTCGAAGTGATTGCTCAAGTTCATTCATGCGAATCAAGAAACGACCATAAACATCACAAGTATCTGCAGTAACAACATCAAAGTTGTAGTTTTCATATCCGCAGTACGGTTGAAGCTTACGAAGATCCCAAGGCAAGCCAGTTGAACGAAGAACTGGTCCGGTGATTCCAAGAGTTGTACAACCTGCAAGGTCTAAGTAACCAATACCTTGCGTACGCTTCATCCAGATTGAGTTACCAATAAGCAGCGTTGCATTTTCCTTGAAGTTCTTACGCATCAACTTAACGCCTTCGCGAATCTTTGTTAACGCACCTTCAGGAAGATCTTGTTGTACTCCACCTGGACGGATGTAAGCCATGTTCATGCGAAGCCCGGTGATCATTTCGAAAATCTCAAGCACCGTTTCACGTTCACGGAAAGCAAAGAACATAGGGCTAATTGCGCCTAATTCGAGGGCACCAGTACCCAGTGCAACCATGTGTGAGGAGATTCGGTTGAGCTCCATCATCATGACGCGGATGACACTTGCACGCTCTGGAACATCATCTGTAATTCCCAAAAGCTTTTCTACTGCTAGACAGTAGGCGGTTTCATTGTGCAACGGTCCAAGGTAATCCATTCGAGTTACGAATGTTGTTCCCTGAGTCCAGCTGCGGTACTCCATATTTTTTTCAATTCCTGTGTGAAGGTATCCAATACCTGCACGAGCTTCAGTAATTGTTTCGCCTTCTAGTTCTAGAACTAAACGAAGCACACCATGTGTTGAAGGGTGCTGAGGTCCCATGTTGACGACAACGCGCTCTTCTTTAGTTGCACCAATATCTTGTACTAGTGCGTCCCAGTCTCCACCTGTAACAGAGAAAACTTTTCCTTCAGTTGTTTCACGTGAAGGTGCATATGGATCAAAAGTTGTCACTTGTAACTCCTTCTTTCACTAGGAGGTGGTGTTGTTGCGCCCTTGTACTCAACCGCGATTCCGCCCAATGAGTAATCCTTGCGCTGTGGGTGACCTTCCCAGTCATCTGGCATCAAGATGCGAGTCAAACCTGGGTGGCCATCAAAAACAATTCCGAACATGTCAAAGGTTTCACGTTCATGCCAGTTGTTTCCCGCCCACACTTCAACAACAGATGGAATGTGTGCATCACCATCTGGAACTGAAACTTCTAAACGGATTCGTTGGTTCTTAGTCAAAGAAAGCAATGGGTACACGGCATGAAGTTCGCGACCCGTCTGCTCTGGGTAATGAACTCCGTTAACACCCATGCACATTTCAAACTTCAACTTATCGCGAAGAATGAAAGCAACTTCAACCAACTTCTCACGCTTTACATGAAGAGTTAATTCGCCGCGATCAACAACTACACGTTCAATCGCATCTGAAAAATCTGGGTAAGCGCGCTCTAGATCATCAGCTACTTCATCAAAATATGAGCCATATGGACGCTCAGAGGAGCCAAAATTAGCCGCTTGGCGAACCAATCCACCGTAACCCGATGTATCTCCTGTGCCCTTTGCGCCAAACATTCCGTCTGTCATGCAAGCAAGCCCTTCATCTCATGAGTTGGCTTTGCATTCATAGCTGCAAGTTCAACTTCCTTGATGATTTGTGCACGATTTGCACCGAGCTTTGTGTCATTGATCTGTTCCTGCAACTTAATAATTGCATCAAGTAACATTTCAGGACGTGGTGGGCAACCTGGAAGATAAATATCAACTGGAACAACGTGATCTACACCTTGAACAATTGCGTAGTTATTGAACATTCCGCCTGAAGATGCACAGGCACCCATCGCTAGAACCCACTTTGGCGCTGACATTTGATCGTAAATCTGTCGAAGAACTGGTGCCATCTTGTTTGAAACGCGACCAGCAACGATCATGAGATCTGCTTGACGTGGGGATGCGCGGAAAACTTCACTTCCAAAACGTGCAATGTCATATTTGGCAGCAGAACCAACAGCCATCATTTCAATGGCACAGCATGCAAGACCAAAAGTTGCAGGCCACAAAGAGTTCTTGCGCATATACCCCGCAAGTTTTTCAACTGTGGTTAAGAGAAAACCACTCGGAATTTTTTCTTCAAGACCCATTGTTTAGTCCCATTCCAATCCGCCGCGGCGCCATACATATGCATATGCAACAAAAACTGTTCCAATGAAGATTGCCATTTCAACCAAACCAAACAAACCTAGAGAGTCAAAAGCAACTGCCCATGGATACAAAAAGACGATTTCAATATCAAAGATGATGAAAAGCATCGCAGTTAAGAAATACTTAATTGGAAAGCGTCCACCTTCGGCAGCTTGTGGTGAAGGTTCGATTCCGCACTCGTATGCATCTAACTTGGCACGGTTGTAACGCTTTGGACCTGCGAGCGCACCTGCAACAACAGAGAAAGCAGCGAAGCCGAAGCCGATCGCGCCTATCACCAAGATTGGAATGTATGGATTGGATGTGGATATCACGGTCGAAATCCTAAGGTCGAAAGGCCTCTGCCCGTGACCGCTAGCCCTTAATCCCGCTGTGAACTGCAACAACACCAAAGGTCAGGTTCTTCCAGGTGACCCCGGTCCATCCCGCCTTCTCCATTCGAGCCGCTAACGCCGCCTGATCTGGCCATGCTCGGATCGACTCCGCCAGATAGATATAGGCATCTGGGTTGGAGGAGGTTCGCTTGGCGATAATGGGCAGCAGCTTCATGAGATATTCGGTATAAATGGTGCGAAACGGACGCCATGTTGGATGGCTGAACTCAACAACCACCATTCGCCCACCTGGCTTGGTGACTCGGCGGGCCTCGGCCAGCGCCTTATCGAAATCCACCGTGTTTCGGAGCCCATACGAGATGGTGACGACATCAAAGGTGTCGGCCTCAAAGGGCAGGTTGAGGGCATCGGCCTTGGAAAAGTTGAGGTATGGACGGGCTTTTCGACCCTGAGCCAGCATTCCCTCGCTGAAATCTGTGGCAAAGACGGTAGCCCCGGCCTTAAACAGGGGCTCAGATGAGGAGCCAGGACCAGCAGCTAAATCCAGGATCACCATTCCGGGTGCTGGGGCGATGATCTTTGTCGCTGCCTT
The DNA here is from genome assembly GCA_046052005.1 of Actinomycetota bacterium. Lineage (GTDB taxonomy): Bacteria > Actinomycetota > Actinomycetes > Nanopelagicales > Nanopelagicaceae > Planktophila. Next base: position 30,026 of record JBJONC010000002.1, on the reverse strand, counting down.
GCGCCAAGCCTTGGTTCGGCCCAAGCTCAAAAGGTCATTAACCAGGTCATACCGCTTGGCGACCCCATCAAACATAGCCGCGACTTCATCGGGGTCTTTGTTGAGGTTAGCGCGGGACATGCGCTTATTCTCCCTTGAAGTAGGCTCATCCACAACTCAACGCCACATCACCACAGGCATGATTTAGAGGAGCTCTTCCCCCATGGTCCAACTAGTCCCGGTCACGACAACTCGCCTTGGCGAGCATTTGCCGTTGCTGGAACTTCTTCCAGATTCACAACCCCTTGCATGGGTTCGCAGTGGCGAAGGTTTAGTTGGTTGGGGCACATACGCGACGACAACTGTTAGCGGTCCACATCGCTTTGCTGATGCACGTCACTGGTGGCAAAAGCAGTTAGAAAAGTTTGCAGTAAATAACACGGTGCACGGAAGCGGCACAGGACCGGTTTTGTTTGCATCATTTTCATTTTCTCCAGAAGATGTTTCGGTTCTTGTAATTCCACAAGTTGTTGTTGGAACCAAGAGCGGCAAATCATGGATGACATGGATTGGCTCTGATTCACAGCCTGATTTGAAAACAGCACCAGATCACTTTTCAAATGGTGAAATGAAATGGAATGAAGAACCACAGGCTGATCAATTGTGGAAGGAAAGAGTTGCTACCGCGGTTTCTCGAATTCAACGTGGCGACTTAGACAAAGTTGTTCTTGCACGCGACATTACTGTTTCTTCAAACAAAGCAATTGATCCTCGTGCAATTTTGAACAAACTATCTATTGAGTATCCAACCACCTGGAAGTTTGCGATTTCAGGTTTAGTAGGAGCAACTCCAGAGCTATTGCTGCGTCTTTCACGAGGAATGGTGACATCACGTGTTCTAGCCGGAACAATTAGCAAGACCGGTGATGATGCAAAAGATCTAGCTCTGGCAGGTTCACTTGCGCGCTCATCTAAAGATCTAGCAGAGCATGAATATGCGGTGCGATCTGTTGCCGATGCGATTGAGCCCTTCTGTTCTTCAACAAATGTGCCTGATTCTCCATTTGTTTTGCACCTTGCCAACGTTATGCACCTTGCTACTGATGTAACGGGTGCTTTAGTCGAAACCCTTTCGCATGTAGATGCATTTACTATTTTGGAACAACTTCATCCATCCGCTGCTGTGTGTGGAACTCCTCGTCCCCAAGCAGCGCAATTAATCGCTGAAATCGAAGGTATGTCACGCGGTCGCTATGCAGGGCCGGTTGGATGGATCGATGCTGCAGGAGATGGCGAACTCGGAATCGCTTTGCGTTGTGGGCAAATCAATGGAGATTCAATTCGAATCTTTGCAGGATGTGGAATTGTTGATGGTTCAGATCCAGAGATTGAACTTGCCGAGACTTATGCAAAGTTCACTCCGATGCGCAGCGCACTTAAATAGAGTTCAAAGCCTCATAAATAGCTTTGAGGTTATCTGCATTACTTTCACGATTTGGAACATCACAGACAACAACACTGACACCAGAAATCGGCGCTTTGATCTCTGCTTCTAAATCCTTAAGGTTTGAAATTTGCTTCGCTGCAATTCCCATTGACTCTGCAATCTTTGCCGGATTAAGTCCATGTGGTGTTCCAAATACAGTTTCAAAGCCAACAGATCCACGTTGAGGCAAGGTGGAGAAGATTCCCCCGCCATCATTGTTGATCACAATAAATCGACAGTTGATCGCTTCTTTATTGATCAAACCGGTCAAGTCATATAAGAATGAAAGATCTCCCAGTACAGCAATGGTTGATTGATGCGCGTAAGCGATTCCAAGAGCTGTTGAAATGTTTCCATCAATACCGGCTAATCCTCTATTGGCATATGTGTCTACCCCACCACGAGGCACAGCAAAGCCTTCAAGGTCGCGAATAGGACGAGATGATGAAACAAATAAAGCGGTGTCATTAGGAATCGCTGCAGCGATTGTTCGTGCGATTGTTGCTTCATTCCAACCATCTAAGGATGCAACAAGCTTCTTGGTTCGCTCAGCAACTTTATTCCAGGTTGCGATCCAGTCATCGGATTGAATGACTCCTTGCAGATCAGGTAGGGATGTGAAAACTCGGTCCGCTTGACGATCGGTATCAACAGTTGATGTACGTGGATCTACAACGTATTGAATTGGGCTGGACTTTATAAAGGCGTTAATTGAACGCGAAAGTGTTGTTCTGCCAATGACCAATACAGATTGCGGAATCAAAGTGCTTCGAATCTCTTGTGATGTTAAGAAGATTGAGGCATGTGCGATCGCATCTGGAAATGACAATGGATCTTCAGCAATTACGGGCCAACCGAGAACCTTTGTAAATTTGGTGATTTCCTCAACAGATAGACCAGCGCGATCGTGACCAATAACTACGACGCCGCGTGCACCTACTAAGCGCAGAGTCCCGGGCTTTGATCGATCAACAAAGTTCTTTGGCGCAACCACGATTTCAGAAACCCAGTCGGCAGAATCATCAGGTAGTAAGGGCTCATCAAATTGAAGGTTGAGATGAACAGGCCCCTTACGCAAGCTATCTAGCGGTAGCTCCATGGGATAAACCGGGCCATCAATATCTGCAAAGTAGCGAACCGCTTTTCCAAAGATTCGAGCTTGCTCAGTTGTTTGGTTAGCCCCCGTCTTTCGCAACATCGCTGGACGGTCGGCGGTTAAAACCAATAGCGGTGCATTTGTGTGATGAGCTTCTAAAACAGCAGGGTGATAGTTGGCAACCGCGGTTCCACTTGTACACACAACTGGCACTGGTCGACCTGTTGCTTTGATTATTCCTAAAGCAAAAAATGCTGCGGTGCGTTCATCGATGCGCACATGAATAGTTATCAGACCACGTTCTGCGGCTGCAAAAAATGCTAATGACAAAGGTGCGTTACGTGATCCAGGTGAGATAACCACATCGGTGATTCCAGATTCAATTACCTGGCGCACGATTACGCGGGCGAGTGAGGTTGAGTTGTTCACTTCAGCAGCCCCGCGGTTCTCATAATCCGATTCTTCCACCATTCATACCTATCTGGTGCCACATCTAAACCATCTAACTGTGGCTCGAACTCGCTGATTTCTATCTTTCCGTCAACGATTTGCAGTTGTGCGACATCTTTAGCCAAAAGCGACCCTGTTCCCAAACCACAATCAAAGTTCATTTCATTAAAAGAGGCGGCGAGTTCCAAACCGTACTTGATTCCAACCGCGCTTTCTAAAGCGCTGGAAACAACAACTGGAAGTTTGTGATGCTCGGCAATCGCATGCGCTCTCTTAATTCCACCCAAAGGTTGAACCTTCAACATCAAGTAATCAACCGCACCGGTCAAATCAATATCAAATGGGTTACCAGCCTTGCGCACAATTTCATCGCCAACAATCTTTACGGATGTTCTCTTTTTTAATTCACGTAACTCTTCAATTGTTGCGCAAGGTTGTTCGACGTATTCGATATCTCCAATAGTGTTCAAGAACTGTTCTGCTTGATCAACATTCCAAAGACCATTGACGTCAATTCTGATTTTGGTATCTGGTCGCAATTGACGAATCTCATTTATGCGAGCCAAGTCTTCAGCAGGATTGTTTCCGACTTTGACCTTGAAGCTTTTAACTCCAGGAAATGATTCAACGATCCCCTTTATTTGATTGGCATCGTTGAGCGCCGGGATCGTTCCATTGACCGCAACCGCCGTGCGAAATAGCTGCGGTCTAGGCGTAGTTGCAGCCTCAATGGCACTAACTAGCCAATGTGCAGCTTCTGCATCGTCGTATTCAAGAAATGGCGAGAACTCTGCCCAACCATATTCCCCTTTAAACAAGGCGACTTCGCGAACCGTTATCCCTCGAAAATTAGTTTTCGTTGGCAGCGCAATTACGCGCAAGGTTTCGAGAAGTTGTTGATCCATAAATTATGGGCGCTTAGGAAATTTTCCGAAGTCAGGCTTGCGCTTCTGCTGGTACGCATCGCGGCCTTCTTGACCTTCTTCTGTCATGTAAAACAGAAGCGTTGCATCGCCTGCAAGTTGCTGCACTCCAGCTAATCCATCAGTTGCTGCATTAAGGCTTGCCTTAAGCAAACGCAAAGCCATTGGAGAGTTGCGAAGCATTTCACGACACCATGACACGGTTTCAGCTTCTAGCTCTGCGATTGGTACAACAGTGTTTACCAATCCCATATCTAAAGCTTCTTGTGCGTTGTATTCGCGCGTCATGAACCAGATTTCACGCGCCTTCTTTTGTCCGACATGCGCCGCCAACAAACCTGCGCCGTATCCTCCATCAAAAGATCCAACCATCGGACCTGTCTGACCAAACTTTGCATTGTCTGCTGCGATTGTTAAATCGCAAACAACATGAAGAACATGTCCTCCACCAATAGCCCACCCTGCAACCATTGCAACGATTGGCTTTGGAGTGCGACGAATCTGTACCTGGAGATCTAGAACATTTAGACGTCCGATTCCCTTTTTCGCCAACTTGTCTTCGCCCAAGTAGCCATCATCACCCCGAACACTGATGTCACCACCTGAACAAAAGGCTTCAGTGCCTTCACCTGTAAAGATAATGACGCCGACCTCTTCATTGTCGCGTGCCAAGTTGAAGGCTTCGATTAACTCAATAATTGTTTGTGGACGGAAAGCGTTGCGAACCTGTGGTCGGTTAATGGTGATCTTGGCGATCCCATCACCCATTTGATATTTGATATCTACGAAATCTTCTCCACCAGGTGCGGTCACCCATTGTGGAATCTCTCGGCTACCAAATTCGCGCTTGATCGGCTTGCTCACATTTCCTCCATCGTCGTTGCTAGCGATAGCCTACGACGGCAATGGATAACTCGTCACAACGAAAAATTCTGCGGGTCAGCCCTGCATGCGAAATTCCTCAATTAGCGAGGGACATCACAGCAGCTCTCGCGGGTAATGGCCCGACCCTGGGTTTTGGCGAGGTTAATTCGGAGTTTGCCCCTTCACAGGCTGCCGTCGTAATCGGCACATCTGGAACAACCGGTACACCTAAAGAGATCTTCCTTTCCGCACATGCGCTTGTTTCCTCTGCACGTGCATCAAATACATTCATTGGTGCAAAGCCCGGAGACACTTGGTCTCTGTTATTACCTTTAACCCACGTTGCTGCAGTCAATGTTTTTATTCGCGCATTTGAATTAGGCACGATTCCCGCAGATCTTCGTAACCATGATGGCGAATATCCTCGAGTTGATTTCACGGCAATTGTTCCGACACAGCTTTTCCGCGCCCTCAATGGCGATGAACACTTGCTTAAGCATCTGCAATCTGCACAAAAGGTCCTTGTAGGCGGAGCAGCTCTTGCAACAGGAATTCGCAATCAGGCTATCGCCGCTGGAATCAAGGTCGTCACGACCTATGGAATGAGTGAAACTTCTGGTGGTTGTGTTTACAACGGTGAAATTCTCAATGGCGTCGAAGTTGATGTACGAGGTGGATCAATCTTCATTCGTGGAAACACGTTAGCCCTAAATCTTGATTTGCAGGATGGTTGGTTTGCAACAAATGATTTAGGTGAATTCGTTGATGACAAACTTGTAGTAATGGGTAGATCAGATGATGTGATCATCACTGGTGGCGAAAATCTTTCGCTCAATAATGTTGAAAGTACTTTAATCGAACATTTTCCTGCGCTTCAGGTAGCAGCTTTCTCAGTTGAAGATCCGCAGTGGGGGCAAACACTACATATTGCGGTGGTCGGAGAAGTAGATAAATCCCAGTTAGTTTCAATTCTTGAAAGCAAAATTGGTTCCTTCGCAAAACCAAAAGGTATTCACGCGGTGGAATCGCTACCATTGCTAGGTATTGGAAAAGTTGACCGAAAGAGATTGGCGCAGGCGATATCAAATGAATAAGTGGATACTCGGCGCGCGTCCTCGCACTTTGCCCGCAGCAATCGCACCAGTGGTCGTAGCTTCTGCATTGGTAGGTGCGGATTTCGATTGGTTCCGTGCCGCTTTGGCTCTCAAGGTCGCGGTTTGGCTTCAAATAGGCGTGAACTTTGCCAATGATTACAGCGATGGAGTTAAAGGAACCGATGCCGATCGTGTCGGCCCAATTCGTTTAGTTGCAAGTGGCTTGGCCTCAGCTAAAGCGGTTAAGACCGCGGCGTTTGTTTCCTTCGCAGTTGCAAGTGTTGCGGGAGCTTGGCTTGCTTTCTTAACTTCCCCATTGTTGATTCTCGTTGGAATCATTTCTATCGCAGCTGCGTGGGGATACACCGGAGGCAAGAACCCTTACGGTTACAAGGGGCTTGGCGAGTTATCTGTTTTTCTCTTCTTTGGTGTTATTGCAACTATGGGTACGTACTATGCCCAAACCGAACAGTTAACTCTTTTAAGTTTTATCGTTTCAATTCCAATGGGAGCACTTTCTTGCGCAATCTTGGCGGTTAATAACCTACGTGACCGACCAAAGGATGAACTTGTCGGCAAGCTAACTGTCGCGGTGCGTATCGGTGATCAAAATGCCCGCAGAATGTATGTTGCGCTGTTGATGCTCGCACACCTGGCTGCTGTTGTGACTTTGATTCCCACAACCTTGCTTACCTTGGCGGTTCTACCGATGAGTCTTTCAATTTCAAGGCAAGTTTTAAGCGGGATTTCAGGTAAGGAATTAATTCCAGTTCTTGGAAGAACTGCAAAACTTCAAATGATCTTTTCCATCTTGCTTGCAATTGGGTTAGGGCTACACTAAATCCATGTCAAAAGTGATTCCAGTTATCCTGGTCTTTGGTTTAACAATCTATGCGTTAATTGATTGTGCTCGTACCGATGAATCACAGATTAAGAATCTTCCAAAATGGGGTTGGCTCTTACTCATTATTATTTTGGGACCACAAGCAGCTGCTATCGGTCCAATCGCTTACTTAATCGCTGGTCGCAATAAGCCAAAGGGACGTAAAGCCCCTAAGCGTCGAATTCTTCCGCCAGATGATGATCCGGATTTTCTGAACAAACTCTAAAGACCTGAGTAGGTGTGCTTTCCGGTTCCCCAAATATTTACGTAAATGTAGTTAAACAAGAAGGTTGAGCCTGCAAAGAGGCACAGCCACGCTGCTCGTCGACCACGCCAGCCAATAGTCACGCGTGCGTGCAGGTATGCGGCGTAGGCAACCCAAGTAATAAATGCCCACGTCTCTTTTGGATCCCAGCCCCAGTAACGACCCCAAGCACTTTCAGCCCAAATCGCTCCTGCGATAACTGAGAAGGTCCATAGCGGAAATACAAATGCGACTAGCCGATATGACAACTGATCCAGAGTTTCTAAATCTGGAAGTCGCTTTGCCCACTGTGGACGCTCACCCTTTTCCTCAACTCGATCTAGGTACAAGTAAGCGGCAGCAATTACATTTGAAAGCAAGAAGACTCCGCCAGAAATAATCGCTGCAGATACGTGAATTACCAGCCACTCTGATTTAAGTGCCGGAACTAAAGGAGCGCTAGGAACATACAAGACTGTAATCGCGGTTCCAATTGTTAATAGGACTGAAACTGAAACCAGAAGACCCAGCCAACGAAGATCGTACTTACGAAGAGCTAATAAATAAGCACCAGAAAATGCCAAGGCACCCGTAATTGAGAACTCGTACATATTGCCCCAAGGAACTCTTCCAGCCGAAACTCCACGAGCAATTACTCCTGCAAACAATAAGAAGAAACCTAAAATCATCATTGCAGTCGCGATACGTGCAACTTTTTCAGTGTTCTTGTAATCCAAGGTTGTGTTCTTGTCAGTTGGAACCTTTACGGCCCAAGCTGTCTCGATCGCATGAGCGATGAAGGAGATTGCGTAGACAGCCATCGCTGAGTACACCAAGTAGTTTGATGCATAAGCCCATGAACGTGACATCTATTTCTCTCCCTTTAACATCTTTACAAAGCCCTGCATTTCAATCTCTAAACCTGGTGCTGCATTCTTTGCTAACCCAGCAACTTCAACATCTTCACCTACACGAATCCAAATACGTCGTCTGCGTGTAAACAGTGAAGCTAACAACCCGAGGATCGCAACAATACCTCCCAGCAAAGCTAGGTGCTTTCCGGGATCTGCGACAAAGTTGAGGTTGACCCATTGCACATAACCTTCAAAGGTGATTGAGCCACCCTCATAAACATAGCTTTCTCCAGGCTTTAAGCCCTTTAAACCAATCTGCTTCATCTCTGTTGTATCAATGCGATAAACAGATTGAGGAATTCCTGAGTCCAAACCTAAATCACCACTCCACACTGAAAGAAGCAGGCGAGGATTTAATGCTTTAGGAAAAGCGCTTGCTCCGCCATTAGCACCATCGCGTACATATGTAGGAAGGAAAGAACCTAAGAATCCAATTTGTGGATCTGCATCTGGAACTTTAATTGCACCGATTGATCGTAGGTTCGCATCTTGTGGCAAGAAAGTCACCGGACCTTGAAATGCAACATCGCCCTTTGAATCTCTCACAGTTACAACTGGTGCGTAACCGTTAGCTTGTAAATAAACACGGGTGGTTCCGATGGTCATTGGTTTGTTGACCTTGATGACCTTCTTCTCAATTGTCTTAGAACCTTCACGAAGAAGTGAGACATTGAGTGTGTAATCCTCTGGCGCGCTTGTTTCAACGTTGTACTGCGCAACAAATTTATCTGCAGTCAACATAAAAGCTGGAACATTTGAATCACGGTAAAGCTTTCCGTAGGTCAAAGTGTCATAACTTGTTGGAGTATTGACAAAACGCTCTCCAACATTGACGATTGCTTCTCCGCGCATACCAAACAAGGAACTAAAGCTGATTCCTAGCAAAATCAAAATGAGCGCTAAGTGAAAGAAAAGATTTCCAGTTTCACGCATAAAGCCTTTTTCAGCTGAAATCGTTCCGTTGGCTTCAAGAACGCGAAATCTCTTTGACTTAAACCAGGCACGCGCTAAATCAAGTTCATTACCTTGAGCGCTCCAAGCTTGGTGGTGCTCTAAACGTGAAAGATTTTTGGGGGTTGCAGGTGGCAAAGCTCGCGCAGCTTTAAAGTGTTCAAAGGTGCGAGGAAGTACGCAACCAATTAAAGAGATAAACAGAAGGATATAAATCGCGCTAAACCATGGCGAGCCATAGACATCGAAGAGGTAAAAACGATCCATCCACCGTGCTAAATCAGGAGAATCCTTGAAATATTGAGTTACCTGCAGAGGATTTTGAGTTCTTTGTGGAACTAAAGATCCTGGGATCGCTGCAATTCCCACCAAAAGCAAGAGAATCAACGCTGTTCGCATGCTGGTTAGTTGTCTCCACGCATAACGCAGCAAACCCACGCTATCGAGCTCTGGTAATTGTGTCTGGTCGCTCATTAGATCACCGGAATAAAGTCAGAGATAAGTGTTCGAAGCGAGTTCATTAACTGACTCCAGAAACCTAGAACTTGCAAAAGACCAATCGCGATTAGGAATAACCCGCCGATCTTTGAAATTGCATCACCGCGACGATAAATCAAGGATCGCAGTTTGGCTGACTTGTCCATCGATAAACCAGACAGGATGAATGGCAATCCAAGACCAAGGCAGTATCCAAATGAAAGAATTGCACCGCGTACCGCGCTGGACTCTTGAAAAGCCAAGGTTTGTACCGCAGCAAGTGCCGGCCCGATACATGGTGTCCAACCAATTCCAAATAAAACGCCGAGCATTGGTGCGCCTAGCAAACCACCGGTCGTGCGCATTTTTGGACGAATAGTTGGAGAAAAAGGGAATCGTCCGTAGAAAACAAAGCCTAAGAAGATTGTAAGAATTCCTAGGATCCGAGAGATGAACTCTTCATTTGCTGAAAGCTGGTTTCCTAATCCTCCAAATAGTGCGCCATAGGAAATAAAGACCAAGCTAAAGCCCAAAACAAATAAGAGTGATCCAAGCAAAACTTTTCCGCGACTAACTGAAAAACCTGCTGCAAAAGAAAGGTATCCAGGAACAAGTGGCAGTACACATGGTGACAGGAATGAAATTACGCCGGCTATGAATGCGAAAGGAAAAGCGGTAACAACAAACCCTGAAAAAATCTGGTCTACAAAGAAATCTCTCATTCTGCGGAAACCTTTTCAATGAGTTCGGTTAATGATGCGACAGTTACTGCCCCTGAGATTCGCGCAGCTACACGTCCTTTTTTATCGAGAATTACCGTTGTAGGAATGGCGTTTGCGGGCAGCGAGCCTTTAAAACCAATAAGAATTGAGTCATCAATAACCGTTGGATATGGAATCTTGAATCGACGTTCGAAAGCTTCTGCGTTGGCAGGATTATCTCGAGTCAAGATTCCGATGAATGCGACTTCGGTGTACTTGTTAGCCAACGCAACCAAAGTTGGTGCTTCAGCTCTGCATGGAGAACACCAGGATGCCCAAACGTTAACAACTGCAACGCGGTCTTTTCCATATGTGTAGTTTTCACCCGACAAAGTCATGCCGGTAATTGCTGGTGCAATCTTTCGATCAACACTCTTTATGTATGTTGTTGATCCGTCACCAGAAACAAAACTCTCTTCAGCGCTAGAACTTCCACCGCCGCCACATGCAGTTAATGCAAATGCAAGAACTATAAATGCGGCGATCTTTTTCATTACTTCTTCTCTGGTAACAAGTGACGAGCAGGCTCAGAATATGTGAGGCCTGAAATCATTCCTTCATCATCAAAGTGAACGCTTGTCACAGATGCCAGAGTGCATTCACGCTTACGAGGATCATGAAGTAAGCGACGATTTTCAATTGCACTTCTCAATATCCAAATTGGCAACTGATGTGAAACGCAAATTGCATCCTTGCCGTTTGCCGCATCGCGAGCAGCAAAGATTGCAGCAAGCATTCGATTAATTTGCTCATCGTAAGGCTCGCCCCAAGAAGGCTTCCATGGGTTCCATAAATGTTTCCATGCAGCTGGATGGCGCAAGACTCCATCGCCTACTCCAAATGGTTTTCCTTCAAAAATGTTTGCCGCTTCAATTAACCGTTCATCGGTTGTTATCGCGATGTTGTGTGCCGCTGCGATAGGTCCTGCGGTCTCTTGAGCACGTTGTAGGGGTGATACGTGAAGAGCTCCAAGATCCAAAGTTTTAGACCATTCGCCAATCGTCTTTGCCATCTCTTGCCCACGCTCAGACAATCTCCAACCAGGCTGACGTCCATACAAAATCTTCTCAGGATTGTGGACTTCTCCATGGCGAACTACATGCACTGTTGAACTCATTGGCAAAGCATAAAGCGTCTCTCAAGGAGTTCTCTCGCTAAGGTAGTGACATGGCACTCACGAGCAAACGGGCTGCCTTCTTTGATGTCGATAACACGCTTATCCGCGGTTCAGTAATTTACTTCTTGGGCCGAGGTATGTATCAGCGCGGTTACTTCACTAAGAAGGATATTTCTCGATTTGTTTTGGCCAACCTGAGATTTCGCTTAACGGGCAAAGAGAACACCGAAGAGATTCAAAGATTTCAAGATGCTGCTACTGATTTCATCGGTGGGCACAACGTTAAAGACATTGAAGCTATTGCTCAAGAAATTTACGACGAATATGTATCACCGGCGATGTGGCAAGGAACAATTGATATCGCACAGGCTTTGGTGGCTGAAGGTGTTGAAGTCTATTTAGTTACCGCTGCACCTGAAGACATGGCGGTTGTAATTGCAAACCGTTTGGGATTAACCGGTGCGTTAGGAAGCAAAGCAGAAATCAGCGAAGGAACGTATACCGGTCGAATGAATGGCCCGTTGCTTCATGGAAAAGAAAAAGCAGTTGCAGTAACCGAACTTGCTCAACAAAAAGGTTTTGATTTAAAGGAATGTTTTGCTTTTTCAGATAGCAATAATGATTTACCTTTGTTGCAATGCGTCGGACATCCATCTGCAATTAATCCTGATGCACTTTTGAGTTTGCGTGCCATGGCTGAAGGTTGGCCAATCCATGATTTCCGTAAGGCGCGTTTCATTGGCAAGGCGATCTCGCCTTTGGTTGTTCGTCTCGCCGCCTTTGCAACCTGGCTTACCCCGCGTAAGCGAAGAGGCTAATTAACAGGAACTTCACTTATGCCAGTAATGTAGGCAAGTTATGGAAATGCGCTCCTTCTCCGACTACCTACGTAGTGTTGATGATGCTGCCTTCCTAAATCTATTTACAGCTCGCCCAGATTTAATTGCGCCCGTTCCATCCGATATCGCATCTCTTGCGGTGCGCGCATGTTCTGCGCCAAGTCTTGCTCGCGCCATTGATTCGCTCAATCAGTGGCAGTACCAAGTTCTTGAAGCTGCAGCCTCGATTAATGAGCCATTTACGGAAAAACAGGTAATTACTCTTACCGATAAGGAAGCCAAAGCAGCTTTAGCTCATTTAGTAATGATTGGTTTGATTTATCCATCTGAGGATGGAATGCGTCTTCCAACTCAATTGCGCGATGTCATAGGTGCCGAACCAGCAGGCCTAGGCCCTGCATCCTTGGCGAAGTTAAAGTTAGCGGAATTAGATGATGCTCCTGCAGATGCAAAAAAGGTTCTCGAGCGACTTATGTGGGGACCTCCTCGCGGAAGCGTAGGAGATATTAAAAATCCTGGACCAGGAGTTGCTTGGCTTTTAGAAAAGAAGTTTTTAGTTCCGCTTGATCAAAGAACAGTGATTCTTACTCGTGAAGTTGCGATCCATCTTCGCGGCGGGAAGGTTCATAAAGAAAGAGTTATTTCTCAACCAAAACTTGTCGGAAGCAAACGTGATGAGCGCCAAATTAATCTTGCTGCAATTGCAAATGTTTCAACTGTGCTGCGTTGGGTAGAAGAACTTCTTAACTTTTGGGCTGATGAACCAGCAGATGCGTTGCGAGCAGGTGGCTTAGGAGTTAGAGATCTCAAAGTTATCTCCACGCACTTGGGTGTAGATGAATCCTGTACCGCATTCATCGCTGAGCTTGCGTATTTAGCTTCGCTCGTAAGTATCGATGCCGATGAACGAATTTTGCCAAGCAATAAGTTTGATATCTGGTTAATGCAAACCCCTGCAGATAGATGGCAGATGTTGGCGTCGCAGTGGCTAATTACTTCACGTGTAAGTGGATTAGTTGGCAGAGCAGAAGCTAAGAATGTTGCGGCGCTGGGACCAGAATTGGACCGAGTTAATGCGGCCCGTGTGCGTGCTTTGACCCTTGATTTGTTGCGTGAAAACCCAGGTCTTGCACCTGAATGGAATAGCTTTAAAGAGTTGCTGCTTTGGCGTGCTCCAGTTCGCCGAAACTCATCTCTGCAGGAAGAGTTAGCAGAATGGACTCTGCGCGAGGCTGAATGGCTGGGAATAACCGGGCAGGGTGCAATTTCTAAGTTTGGTCTTGAATTTCTCAATGGAGATGATCTGAATTCAATCAACGAGGATCTTCCGAAGACTGTTGATCACATTTTGATTCAGAGTGACAACACCGCGATTGCTCCTGGACCTTTGGAACATGAAATCTCGCAAGCTTTAGCAATGATGGCTGAGATTGAAAGTCGCGGTGGCGCAACTGTTTACCGATTTACTGAAGCAACGATTCGCAGAGCTTTGGATCATGGCAAGACAGGTGATGAAATCAAGAGCTTCCTTGCAAAGACATCAAAGACTCCGATGCCACAACCGCTGGAGTATTTGATCGCAGATGTTGCCAAGAAACATGGAAAGTTGCGAGTTGGTAATACATCTTCATTTATTCGTTGTGAAGATACTGCTTTGATTTCCCAGATCATGAATGACAAGAAGCTTGAAATTCTTTCGCTCCGTCGAATTGCTCCTGAAGTTGTCATATGTGACATGGATGCAACTGATGCGATGCGAGTATTGCGTGAAGCTGGATATCTACCCGCTGGCGAATCCGCCAATGGAATGATTCTTACCGGCCCTAAATCAAATCGTTCAATAGCAAAGCCAAGGCCTCCACGAATCATTGGTGAGATTGAGGAACCAACGCCAGAAGTAATTAGTGCAGCTATTCGAGTTTTGCGAACTGGTGAAAAATCTACGCATCGTCAATCAAAGCTTCGACAGGTTGCAAGCGAAGCTTTAGGTCAGCTACCTCGCACAACCGCCAATGAAACAATGGAAGTTCTTAACCAATTTATTGCTGAAGAAAAGACCTTGTCGATTGGCTATGCCGATAACAATGGTGGAGTAACTCATCGAATTATTGATCCCATTCGCATTAGCGCTGGAGCCCTAATTGCCAAGGATCATGCAACGGGAGAGGTTCAATCCTTCAGAATTCCACGCATCACCGGCGTAGCGCCGCTATAGACTTATCCCATGTTGGCAGACCTCGAAGCGTTAGTGAAGTTGGAATCTCCAACTGAAGATCTTCAGGCATGCCGCGATGTCATCGCACTTGCAAATGAAATTGCTACCCGAGTTTTAGGTACACCTGCAGAGATCCGCGAAGTAAATGGTCGCCCAGTATTTTGGTGGGGTTCAACTAATCCAGAGGTAATTGTTTTAGCGCATTTGGATACGGTCTGGCCTAAAGGATCCTTTGAACCACTGTGGCAGGTAGAAGGTACAGCTGCTCGTGGTCCAGGAATCTTTGATATGAAGGCAGGATTTATTCAAGCTTTGTATGCGATGAAGGGAATTACCGGAAGCGCAGCGCTTATTGCAACGACAGATGAAGAAACCGGTAGCGCAACTACTAAAGATTTCATCAAAGAGATTTCTGCAAAGGCAAAAGCTGTTTTGGTTTTAGAAGCAACACTTAACGGAAAGGTTAAGACGGGGCGAAAAGGCACCGCGATGTACCAAGTCAAAATTCACGGCAAGGCATCACATGCTGGGCTTGAACCTGAAAAAGGCGTTAATGCAACAACTGAAATTGCGCACGCTGTTTTAGCGATTGCAGCGATGGAAAATCCTGAACATGGAACAACTGTCGTGCCAACAACTTTGCATGCGGGCAATACAACCAACACCGTTCCTGATTTAGCTGTTCTTGATATTGATATCCGCTCTTTCTCAATGGCTGACCTGCAACGTGTAGATGCTGCGATTAAAGGTTTGAAGCCAGTAAACCCACACACTCGTTATGAAATTACTGGTGGCTTCAATCGTCCGCCACTAGAAACATCTTCAACTATGGCTTTGTACGAGCGTGCAGAAAGCGTTGCAAAAGCTCTTGGAATGCCACCTCTGGGACATGCATCTGTTGGTGGAGCAAGCGATGGAAACTTCGCTGCCGCTGCTGGCGCGCAAGTCTTAGATGGCCTTGGAGCTGTTGGAGATGGCGCTCACGCCGCGCATGAATGGGTAGACATCAGTACCCTTGAAGATCGCAGCAAGCTATTGAACGCGCTAATAAAGGATTTACTTAATGAGTGATGGTCCACTAATTGTTCAGAGCGATAAGACGCTTCTGCTCGATATCGACCATCCAATGTCAGTTGAGTGTCGACGAGCTATCGCTCCTTTCGCTGAGTTAGAGCGCTCCCCTGAACACATTCACACCTATCGTTTAACACCGCTGGGTTTATGGAATGCACGTGCTGCAGGACATGATGCAGAACAAGTAATTGACACTTTAATTAAGTACTCGCGTTACGCAGTTCCACATTCAATTCTTATCGATGTTGCAGAAACAATGTCTCGTTACGGACGTTTGCGTCTCGAGATGGATCCAGTACATGGTTTGATTTTAGTAACTACCGATACCGCGGTTCTTGAAGAGGTAATTCGCGCAAAGAAGATTGCTCCCTTGCTTGGTGCACGAATTGATGCAGAAACTATTTGTGTTCTTCCAAGTCAACGTGGACAGATCAAACAATCACTTTTGCGTCTGGGTTGGCCGGCTGAAGATTTTGCAGGTTATGTAGATGGACAAGCGCATGAAATTAATCTTCAACAAAAGGATTGGAAGATCCGCCCCTACCAAGAGTTAGCAGCTGAAGGTTTTTGGCATGGCGGGTCAGGTGTTGTAGTGCTTCCTTGTGGGGCTGGAAAGACAATCGTTGGTGCAGCTGCGATGGCACATGCAAAGGCAACAACTTTAATTTTGGTAACCAACACCGTGGCAGCTCGCCAATGGCGTGATGAACTCTTGAAGCGGACCTCCTTAAATGAAGATGAGATCGGCGAGTATTCAGGTGCAAAGAAGGAAATCCGCCCTGTAACTATCGCGACTTACCAAGTGATGACAAAGAAAAAAAATGGCGTTTACGCCCATCTAGATCTCTTTGATTCATATGACTGGGGTTTGATTATTTACGATGAAGTGCACCTTCTACCTGCACCGATCTTCCGTTTTACCGCTGATATTCAGTCACGCCGCCGTTTGGGACTAACAGCAACCTTGGTTCGCGAAGATGGCATGGAAGGCGAGGTTTTCTCCCTTATTGGTCCTAAGCGTTTTGATGTTCCTTGGAAAGAGATTGAAGCTCAGGGCTACATCGCTCCAGCAGAATGTATTGAGGTTCGAGTTAATCTGACTGAGACTGAACGTTTGGCATATGCAACTGCAGAGCCTGAAAACCGCTATCGCAACTGTGCAACAACCCGTACTAAGCGCGATGTAGTTGAAGCTCTCGTTGAAAAGCACTCTGAGGATCAGGTTTTAGTGATTGGTCAATACATTGATCAACTTGATGAGTTGTCAGAGGTTTTAGGTGCTCCTCTTATTAAGGGTGAAACCCCTATCAAGGAGCGAGAGATTCTCTTTAATCAATTTAGAACTGGTGAGATTAAGTGTTTGGTCGTTTCTAAAGTTGCAAACTTCTCTATTGATCTACCCGATGCAACAATTGCAATTCAGGTTTCTGGAGCATTTGGTAGCCGTCAAGAAGAAGCGCAACGTCTAGGTCGCATCTTGCGTCCAAAATCTGATGGACGTGGAGCCAAGTTTTACTCTGTAATTTCTCGAGACACTATTGATCAAGATTTTGCACAAAACCGTCAACGTTTCTTAGCTGAGCAGGGTTACTCTTACAAAATTATTGATGCTGACGATGTTTTTCAAGGGAAGATCTAAAACGTTCTGGATCTACACGCCAATAATCATGGTGGATACCATCGATATGTGTAACTGGAATTTGTTCTCCATACAAAGCTTGTAGCTCTTCATCACCATCTATTAATACTTCGGTAATTTCAAAGTTCAACTCATCCTTCAAGGACTCTAAAACCTTTAATGCATCTTCACAAAGATGGCAACCAGTTCGGCTATAAATAGTCACGATGGTCATTTATTAGCCCTTTCTACCTGTTAAATTGCATAGAGAATTGGTATTTCCTACCCCTGACCTTAAACCACGCTGTGAGCCCTGATAGCGTTTGACCATGATGCGCATCAAGAGAATGGGGCCTTTCGCCCTTGCTGGCGCACTAATTCTGGGGTTACTTACCGCTCCATCGGCACCCGCGTTAACCTTCAAACAGATTCCTGCAACTAATTGGGGACACATTTATGCAGGCACTGAAGCAAGCACGAGCCAAGCAACTCCAAGTAAGAGTAAGAATCTTGAAATCAAATCTAGGTTTTCCGTTAAGTACAACAACTTTCCTGAGTGGGCCAAAAAAGAGGTTCAGGCATCTATCGATGTGTGGTCTGCAAACTTTAAATCCTCTGTAGTTGTTTCGGTTGATGCATCATGGGGACGTTCAAGCTCTTGGGGCGTTCTAGGAAGTGCACGTCCCGGAAGTTTCTTCTCTGCGTTCTCGGGAGCTCCAGATCCATCACTCTGGTACGCATCGGCATTAGCTAACGCGCTTGCAGGAAAAGATTTAGATAAGGCTAACCCTGAAATTGTTATCCAGGTTAACTCCGCAGCACCATGGAACACTCGTGGTGATGGCCTCCCAACCGGAAGTGAATACGATCTCCAATCTGTTTTCCTCCATGAAATTGGTCATGGTCTCGGATTCTTGTCTAATGATGCTTACGATCCATACTTCGGTTTAGGCAGCCTTGATCAACCAACTCCATTTGATGCATACCTTCAAACAAGTGATGGTCGTCGTCTTGCAGATCTTCCTACTCCTTCAAAGGAGTTAGGTGTAGCGCTTACAACTTCATTGGTGTGGTCAGGTGCAAATGCGGTTAAGGCAAATGGCGGAGTAAAGCCAAAGATGTACACCCCGGCCCGTTACGAATCGGGTTCATCGACTTCTCATTTAGATGAAGCAACTTTTTCTTCATCTGGAGTTGATTCAGTGATGACTCCAAGCCTTGATCCGGGTGAAATCTTTAAAGAGCCTGGACCTTTGCTATTAGCAATGATGGAAGATCTACGTAGTAAGCCTCCCGTTGGTATTGCAACTGATCGCCCACTTTCTCCTCGTAATGCTCAAGCATTTACTGGGGATTCATCAGCTCTGATCTCATTTGATCCACCTGCAAACCTTCGGACCGCTCAGATCACTGAGTACATTGTGAAGAATCTAAAGACAGGTTCTGAGAGAAAAACACTTACTAGCCCTGTGTTAATTACAGGGCTTAAGAACGGAACTGCTTACACATTTAGCGTCGTCGCCAAGAATGCATTGGGCGTATCTGAAGCCGCGGTAACAAAGGCGGTTGTTCCACAAACTGGTTGGAAGAGCACTGTCTTTGATAGCGCAGCTGATGGAAAGACCGTTGCTAGTACAACTTTCAATGGTCAACCAGCTATCGCCTACACCGATACAAAGAACGGTGATTTAAAACTTGCTACCTACGATGGCAAGAAGTGGAAAAAGGTGACTGTCGACGGTGCTGGCGGATCGGGTGGTCGTACGACCGACACAATTTCTGGCGCAATAAGTATGTGTGTGAACGGCAGTGGAGTTAAGCAGACCCTGCATATTTTCTACAGTGATGCCACTGAAAAGGATCTTCGATATGCAACCTTTAACGGCAAAGCTTTCGCCTTTGAAACCGTTGATGGAAACGCCTCATCAGTTAATAACTATGAAGATCCAATTCGTGTGCGCACATCTAGCGATGTGAGCGTCGCAAACGCCTGTGTAGCTTCAGCGAGTGCAGTACAGGTTTTTTACCGCGATGAAAGCCAAGGTGTTCTACTAGGGGCGGTACGTACTAAGGGCGCTCCATGGAAGTATGAATTAGTCGATGGCGATCGCAAGACTGATGGTCGTACAACAGGTGATGTTGGTTTCCACTTACAGGCGATTTTTGATGGATCAACTACCTATGTTGCATATGACTCTGTTGTTTCTATGAACCAAAAGAAAGAGATGACCGCTGGCGCAATCAGAATTGCGACACGTACATCTATTGATCCAGCAGCATGGCAGTACCAAACACTCGATATCTCAACTGATGACGCCTTAATTTTTGGTTACGACGTTGCATTAGCGAAGACTTCATCCGGAATCTTTGCTACCTGGCTAGCTGCATCATCTGCAACCGCTCCGAAGGCCAATCAGATTCGATGGGCATCATTAAGTAATTCAACAAAGATTTCACGTTTAACAACAGAAAACTTTGGAACGCCAGGTAAGTATTTGGCTACCGATGGAAAAACAATTATTTTCAACTGCCAAGAGAGATTGTGTGCTTTAGATACAAGCAAGAAGGATCTTGGCCAATCTGCAATCCGCTTAGTTAGCAGCACCCAAGGCCCTGAACCTACTCAGAGCACTTGGGTGACTGTAAACAAAGTTAAATATGTGCTTGCCACTATTAATGGAAAGCTTGCACTTCTTAAACCGTAATTTATTACTTAGCGTTACGGCGCTGAATGCGAGTCTTCTTTAGAAGCTTCTTATGCTTCTTCTTCGCCATGCGCTTGCGTCGCTTCTTAATTACGGAACCCATATGTCACGCTCTCATTTCTAATGTACGCACTGTGTGTGCGGGGGTTTAGGTTACCGCGGAATGAGGGTAAAAATCGAAACCGTTTCTGCGCTTGAGGTGACCACCAAAACCCCTAACTCCTTCGAAACCAGGGCTCCCAGCACTTCTCTCTGCCCTGCTGGACCACTGTCGGCGGCTGTGATGGTGCCCTTTGAATCAAAGGTCAGAATCAACGGAGTTGGCGCCTTTGGGTTCCAATTCAATTGAGGTGTTGAAGCTGTTGAAATAAAAGCTGCATATGTTGATCCCACGGTTATCGCAGGTCCAGTAGATGCAAAGCGATAGGTCCACGTTGGAACAAAAGATGATGAAAACTTTGTTACCGCAGTTTCTGTTTTGCCAGCGGCAACAACTTCTCCCCCCAATAACAATGTGGAAGTCGCGCTATTCCAAATACGCTTACCTTTTGCTGCAGAGCTGCGGACCACATTTGTGATCTTTAAGAGCTTAGAAATCTTAATCAGCACGCCATCGGTAATGCCAGCAACCTTCTTGCCTGCAAGGGTTTCGCTACTTGAACCTGCAACTGTAAAACTTCCATCTGCGTGGCGGATAACTGCATCAGCTGTCGTTGATACAGAACCAATTTGTGTGAGCTTTCCGAAGACACCAGCTTTGTCAGCGTTGACCAGAAAGGCTGCGTTGCCTTTCTCATTTCCAAGAATTCCGACAACTGATGCGCCGTTTCGATCCACAGATATCGCGGTCGGCAGAACCACAAAACTTGTCGGCAAGGTATTTGTAAATGTAAGAACGCCAGCAGCCGTGACTTTCCAAATAGTTATCGCTTGTAGGTTTCCAATGGCATTGGTAACGGGAGCGGTTGCATTATCTGGATTGACCGGAGTTGCAGCAGGGCTTGGAGGGATTAATCCCATCGCCATTGGAGTCGCACCTGCAATCCAAATATCCCCCGCAGAATCAACCACTGCAGCGGTAGCGATAGAGGCTGCAGATTGATCTAAGGAAAGGTTCCATAGCTCTCTGCCTGCTGTATCAACTGCTCGTGCATAGGACTTTGATGCCTTACTACCAAAAACAATTAAAGATTTGCCGGAGTTCACAACTCCGCTGACCTCATCAGGAGTGCCTACTGTTGTTACAAGCTGAAGTGGTTTAACTGCAAGCTTTTTTGGCGCTGAATGAGCAGATGGAACAATTAACAGTGAAGCAATTACAGCGAAGGAAAGTAAGCGTTTCACGCTAATTCCTGCGAACGATCGCGGGCCGCCTTCATCGCTTTGGCAACCATTTCATTCATGTTGTCATTACCGAAAGATGCTAAAGCTGCAGCGGTTGTTCCGTTGGGACTAGTTACATTTTCACGCAAAGTTGTTGCGCTCTTACCTGACTCATCTAATAACTTTGCCGCGCCAACAATTGTTTGAATTGTTAACGTTGTTGCATCCTGATCTGATAACCCAAGTTCTTTTGCACCAGCAATCATCGCTTCAACAAATGCAAAAAAGTAAGCAGGCCCCGAGCCACTTGTTGCGGTAACCGCATCCTGCAGCTCTTCATTGACTTCGATGACCTTGCCGGTTGCACCAAGGAAACCAAGAACAAAGTCGCGTTGTGCAGGGGTCACTCCTGCACCCATCGATGCTGCAGCCATACCTTCTCCCACCAAAGTTGGTGTATTTGGCATGACGCGAACGACTGGGTTGTTAGTTCCTAAACCAGTACTGATAAATGAGATTGTCTTTCCGGCAGCAAAGGTAATGACTACCGCGCTTGGATTAATCGTTGCGTTGATCTCTTCTAGGACCGCTGCCATATCTTGAGGCTTTACAACCAATAACAGCGCATCAGCATTGGCAACATTGGCGGTTAGTGGTGCTTCATTAATTGAATACTTTGCGATCAGCTCTTGTGCACGCTCTTCTCGCTTTTCAGAGATAGTAATGCAATCAGGTTTAACACCAGATGAAATCAAAGCGGCGATCAGGGCTTCACCCATTACACCGGCACCGATAACGGCAACCTTTGATTGCTGATTCATGTGTGAAGTCTAGCCTTTATGCCTGTAGGCTCTGCGACTATGTCAGAAGTTAAAGCAGGATTTGCGCGTGATTGGGTTGAATTCTTTGATCCCAATGATGCAGAGACAATCTTTAAGTGCGATCTCACTTGGTTAACTTCATATTGGACTTGTATCTACGGCGATGGTTGCCAAGGTGTCTTTAAGAATCAGCCAAATTCAGGGTGTTGCACCGAAGGTGCGATGTACACCGATGAGGCTGATGAAGAGCGCACAATGAAAGCTGCCGCATATCTGACGCCTGAGATGTGGCAGTTCTATGGTGAGGCTCGTCCAAAGAAGCCTGGTGGCGCTCTACGAATCTCAGAAAAAGATGAAGACGGCGATCGCAAAACTCGTCGCGTTGAAGATGGTTGCATTTTCTTAAACCGAAAAGGTTATGAAGCAGAAGGCTTCACAGGATCATTTGGTTGCGTCCTTCACCACGTTGCACAGCGCGACGGTAAGCACTTTGCAGATACAAAGCCTGATGTTTGCTGGCAGTTGCCGCTACGTCGCAGCTTTGAAACGCGCGAATACGGCGAGCGTGAATACTCGGTAACCGTTATTGGCGAGTATGAGCGCCTTGCATGGGGCGATGGCGGCGAAGATTTTGATTGGTACTGCACCAGCAATAGCGATGCTCATGTTGGAACAGAGCCTGTTTATGTCTCTAACAAGTATGAACTTGAGCTATTGATGGGCAAAGAAGCATACGCCGAGCTTGCACGCTTGTGTGATGTCCGAATGCAACACATTCGTGACTCGGCTGCGCGCAACCTGCCGCTATTTATCATTCAGCATCCAGCGACATTGGCTGCCCAGAAGAAATAGTCAGCCCCTTGTCATAGGGTTATCTCATGGCCAAGGTTGAAAAAGATCCATTCCGCTGCACTGAGTGTGGCTGGACATCCCAAAAATGGGTTGGTCGCTGCGGTGAATGCCAAGCATGGGGCTCAGTTGAAGAGATCGCTGCGCCAAAGAAACTATCTCTTGTTGCTGGAAATGTAACCGCAAAAGCAACTCCAATTGGAGATGTAGATCTTTCTGCAGCACATGCACGCGCAACGGGAGTAACTGAATTAGATCGAGTTTTAGGTGGCGGATTAGTACCAGGAGCTGCGATTTTGCTTGCTGGAGAACCAGGTGTTGGTAAATCAACGCTTCTACTGTCAGTTGCTGCACAAACCGCTTCTAAAGGAATTCCTGCTCTATACATCAGCGGCGAAGAGTCAGCATCGCAAGTACGGTTACGTGCCGAACGAATCAAAGCGGTAGACCCACAATTATTTTTGGCATCAGAAACAGATTTAGGTGCAGTCATTGCACACATCGATGCGGTTAAACCACAGCTACTGATCATCGACTCAGTACAAACCATCGGAAGCTCTGCTGCAGATGGTGCTCCTGGTGGTGTAACTCAGGTTCGCGAAGTCGCTGGCGCATTAATTCGAATTTGTAAAGATCGCGATATTACTTTGCTTCTTGTAGGACATGTAACTAAAGATGGATCGATCGCAGGCCCTCGACTACTAGAACACATCGTTGATGTTGTTTTGCAGTTTGAAGGCGAGCGTCACTCACGTCTGCGTTTAATTCGTGCAATCAAGAATCGCTTTGGTGCATCCGATGAAGTTGGTTGTTTTGATTTAAGTGACACCGGAATCGAATCAGTTCTAGATCCAACCGGTTTATTTACATCTCGTCACGCAGAACCTGTTCCTGGAACATGTGTAACAGTTACCTTGGAAGGTCGACGCCCTCTTCTTGCAGAGATCCAAGCGTTGGTATCTGCTGGTCGTGAAAATGATTACGGAAATGCACGTCGCGTTGTCTCTGGTTTGGACTCTGCTCGCACATCAATGACCTTGGCGGTCCTAGAACTGCGCGCAAATATTCGTGTAGGTGGACGAGATGTTTACGCAGCAACTGTTGGCGGTATGAAAATGACCGAGCCCGCCGCTGATTTAGCGCTGGCGTTAGCGGTTGCATCAGCTGCTAAAGGTCTTGCCCTGCCAGCGGATTTAGTCGCGATCGGTGAGGTCGGTTTAGCAGGCGAAATCCGCAAGGTAAGCGGTGTAAATCGCAGACTTCAAGAGGCCTACCGTCTTGGTTTTAAGCGCGCTTTAGTTCCAACAGGGTCAGATACAACTATTGAGGGCATGGAGATCGTTGAAGTATCACGTCTTGATGCCGCACTAAAACGGGTAAAAATCACCGGCGAATGAGTTCGTTAGAAAAACCAATTCTTGCCTGGTTTAAGAAAAACAAAAGAGATCTCCCATGGCGTGACACAACTCCGTGGGGTGTCATGGTCAGTGAATACATGTTGCAACAAACTCCTGTTAATCGTGTTCTTCCTAAATGGAATGAGTGGATGGAGCGCTGGCCAACTCCGAAAGATTTGGCAAAGGCAACACCAGCACAGGTGATAACTGCGTGGGGACGTTTAGGGTATCCACGTCGCGCACTTCGCTTACATGCCGCTGCACAAATCATCGCCGAAGATTTCAATAACACAGTTCCGGAAGATCAAGAAACTCTGCAACTGCTTCCAGGTATTGGTGAATACACCGCCGCTGCAATCGCAGCTTTTGCCTTTGAGCAACGATCTTTAGTTATGGATGTAAATATTAGGCGTTTGCTTGTGCGCGCAATCGATGGCGAAGAACATCCCAAGCCGGCACCAACTGCACAAGAGAAAGCTCGTCGTCTTGCAATCTTGCCAAGTAAGAATGCACATGTGTGGGCAGCTGCAACTATGGAGCTCGGTGCACTTGTTTGCACCTCTAAGAATCCTTCATGTGAGCTCTGCCCAATCATTGGTCAATGTAATTGGCGGAAGAATGGATATCCAAAAACTGAATTAGTAAGAAAATCCCAGGATTGGCACGGCACTGATCGCAAATGTCGCGGAACAATTGTTCAAGCACTTCGCGACAATGAATCTTTAACAGAATCTGCAATCAAAAAGTTATGGCCAGATGAATCGCAGGTCGAAAAAGCCCTTAAAACACTGCTTGAAGACCAGTTAATTCAAGTTCTCCCCCGACGTCGCTATAGACTGCCGCAATGATTCGTTACGCCCGCAAAGAAGATGCCCCACGCATACTTCAGCTGATTAAAGATCTTGCAGAGTATGAAAAGGCACCTCTTGAAGCTAAGGCGACGCTAGAACAAATCGAACAATCCCTATTTAGCGAGAGCCCTGTTGCCTACTGCCATGTCGCAGAAGAGAACGGTTTAGTAATTGGAATCTCTATCTGGTTCCTTAATTACTCAACTTGGGTAGGCAAGCCAGGTATCTATCTCGAAGATCTTTATGTAGATCCCGCATACCGTGGCAAGGGTTATGGCTTAGCTTTCCTAAAGGAATTAGGAAAGATTTGCGTAGAACGCGATTACGAAAGATTGCAGTGGTGGGTTCTTGATTGGAACCAACCAAGCATCGACTTCTACAAATCCCTAGGCGCAGTGCCAATGGATGAGTGGACTGTGTATCGCGTTAGCGGCGACGCTCTTAAGAAACTAGGAAGTTAATTAAGCGGTTGGTGCTTCTGCAAGATCTTCAGGAGTATCAGGCAGTGATGCCTTTGGTGCTCCCTTGAATGTAAAGACAGCTTCCGCGCCTTCACCTTCGACATCTACAACGATGATCTCGCCAGCCTTTAGCTCACCAAACAGGATGCGCTCTGACAATGAGTCTTCAATCTCGCGTTGGATTACACGACGCAATGGACGCGCACCTAACAATGGATCGTAACCACGCTCTGCAAGAAGATTCTTTGCAGCTGGTGTGAGCTCGATGCCCATGTCCTTTGCTTGCAAACGATCATCAAGATTCTTAAGCATCAAATCAACGATCTGGATGATCTGTGGCTTAGTCAACTGGTGGAAGACGATGATGTCATCAATACGGTTGAGGAACTCTGGGCGGAAGTGTGACTTAAGTTCATCACTGACCTTGCCCTTCATACGCTCGTAATTTGTTAGATCATCATCGCTGTTAGCAAAGCCAAGCCCGAGTGACTTAGAGATGTCACGGGTACCAAGGTTTGTTGTCATGATGATGACGGTGTTCTTGAAGTCGACGGTGCGACCTTGTGAATCTGTAAGGCGTCCATCTTCAAGAACCTGTAGAAGTGAGTTGAAGATATCTGGGTGTGCCTTCTCAATTTCATCAAAGAGAACAACTGAGAATGGACGACGGCGAACCTTTTCAGTTAGCTGTCCACCCTCGTCATATCCAACATACCCTGGAGGTGCACCGAACAAACGTGATGCGGTGTGACGCTCTGAGTATTCAGACATATCAAGTTGAATTAACGCATCTGCATCACCAAACAAGAATGATGCAAGTGTGCGTGAAAGTTCGGTCTTACCAACACCTGAAGGACCAGCGAAGATAAATGATCCGCCTGGACGACGTGGATCCTTTAGACCTGCGCGAGTACGACGGATCGCCTGTGACAGCGCCTTGATCGCTTGGTCCTGTCCGATAACGCGGTTGTGTAGTTCATCCTCCATGCGAAGCAGACGAGCTGTCTCTTCTTCAGTAAGTTTGAATACAGGAATTCCAGTTGAAAGAGAAAGTACCTGCGCGATGAGTTCTTCATCAACCTCAGTTACCTTATCTAGATCTGTGGCCTTCCAATTCTTTTCAGCATCAGCCTTTTCAGCGATGAGGTTCTTTTCCTTATCGCGAAGGGTTGCTGCTAATTCAAAATCCTGACCATCAATTGCAGACTCTTTTTCCTTACGAGCATTTGCGATCTTCTCATCGAATTCACGAAGCTCTGCAGGTGCGGTCATGCGCTTAATGCGAAGACGTGAACCCGCTTCATCAATAAGGTCGATCGCCTTATCCGGTAAGAAACGATCTGAAACATAGCGATCAGCCATGTTTGCAGCGGCTGCGAGCGCACCATCAGTGATTGATACACGGTGGTGAGTTTCGTAGCGGTCGCGAAGACCCTTCAAAATCTCAATGGTGTGAGCTACTGATGGCTCCTTCACCTGAATTGGCTGGAAACGACGCTCAAGCGCTGCATCCTTTTCAACATGCTTGCGGTACTCATCAAGAGTTGTTGCACCAATTGTCTGTAGCTCACCACGAGCAAGCATTGGCTTCAAGATGCTTGCAGCATCAATTGCACCTTCTGCAGCTCCTGCGCCTACAAGTGTGTGAATCTCATCGATGAAAAGAATGATGTCGCCGCGAGTTTTGATCTCCTTGAGCACCTTCTTTAGACGCTCTTCGAAATCTCCACGGTAACGTGAGCCAGCAACAAGTGCACCCAAATCAAGTGAGTACAGCTGCTTGTCCTTTAATGTTTCTGGAACATCATTCTTGTAAATCGCTTGTGCAAGACCTTCAACAACTGCGGTCTTACCAACACCTGGTTCACCAATAAGAACTGGGTTGTTCTTTGTACGACGTGAAAGAACCTGCATCACACGTTCGATTTCATTTTCGCGACCAATTACTGGATCAAGCTTTCCTTCACGTGCTGCTTGTGTGAGGTTGCGACCAAATTGATCAAGCACCAATGATGTTGATGGAGTTCCTTCTGCAGGTCCTCCGGCTTGTACAGCTTCCTTACCCTGGTAACCAGAGAGCAGCTGAATAACTTGTTGACGAACGCGATTAAGGTCTGCGCCAAGCTTTACAAGAACCTGTGCAGCAACACCTTCGCCCTCGCGGATTAAACCGAGAAGGATGTGTTCTGTTCCGATGTAGTTGTGACCTAACTGCAACGCTTCGCGAAGTGAGAGTTCAAGAACCTTCTTGGCGCGCGGAGTAAATGGAATGTGGCCACTTGGAGCTTGCTGTCCTTGACCAATGATCTCTTCAACTTGAGCGCGTACGCCTTCTAGAGAGATGCCCAATGATTCAAGCGCCTTAGCTGCAACGCCTTCACCTTCATGGATCAGACCCAGAAGGATGTGCTCGGTGCCGATGTAGTTGTGGTTGAGCATGCGTGCTTCTTCTTGGGCCAGCACGACAACGCGACGGGCTCGGTCTGTAAAGCGCTCAAACATGGGCGGTGCTCCTTTGGATCGTTCTTTCGTTAAGCCTAATACCTGCGGGCCTACGCTCGCGAGGCGGAATTGCTCTGTCCTCTATAACCCCAAATGTGGCGGGGTTATGCCCGAAATTGGACTAAATCTGGGTCTTTATAGCTTCTTGAGCATTCGGGTATTTCCCAGGGTATTGGGCTTTACCGACTCAAGATCCAAGAACTCAGCCACACCAGCATCGTAAGAACGTAGTAGCTCTGCATAAATCTCTGGCTCTACCGGTGTTCCTTCAATAACCTCAAAACCATGCTTCCCGAAAAATTCGGTTTCAAAGGTCAAACAGAAAATTCTTTTAACACCGATATTGTGCGCGCGATCAATAATCGAATCCAAAATTTTATGACCAACACCTTGGCCACGAAGGCTTTCGGAAACTGCAACGGTACGAACTTCAGCTAAATCTTCCCAGAGAACGTGCAATGCACCGCAACCAACAACTTGATCGCCCTCAACTGCGACGGTGAACTCTTGCACGCTTTCATACAAAGTCACTGTCTCTTTTGAAAGTAAGCGACCTTGTGGTGCATACGAATCAATTAATTGACGAATGCCTTTGATGTCGCTGGTACGTGCTGGACGAATTTCCATTGATTAATCAATTTCAGGCTTAACAAGTGGGAACAAAATTGTTTCGCGAATTCCAAGACCAGTAAGTGCCATGAGCAAACGATCCACGCCCATTCCCATTCCACCTGTTGGCGGCATTGCGAACTCCATTGCGCGCAAGAAATCTTCATCCACCTGCATCGCTTCTAGGTCGCCCTTTGCGCCAAGTGTTGCTTGTTCAACTAAACGATCACGTTGAACAACTGGGTCAATCAGCTCTGAATAACCAGTTGCAAGTTCGAAACCATCAACATACAAATCCCACTTTTCTACAACACCCGGCAGTTCACGGTGTGCACGCACCAGTGGAGATGTGTCAACTGGGAATCCCATAACAAATGTTGGCTCAACTAATTCATGACGAGCAACATGTTCAAAGATCTCTTCTGCAAGCTTTCCAGTAACCCACTTTGGATCAATCTTCATGCCTAGCTTTTCGGCGATCTTCTTTAAATCTGCATATGGGGTAAGTGCTGTAACTGTCTCGCCCACACCGTTAGAAATAGCGTCATATAAGGAGATTTGCTTCCACTGCCCACCAAGGTCTGCTTGGCGACCATCGTGGTGGGTTACAACATGTGAACCAGCAACCGCCATCGCTGCATTTTGAACAAGGGTGCGAGTTAAGTCAGCGATCGACATCCAATCGCCATAAGCCATGTAACTCTCGATCATTGCAAACTCTGGGCTGTGTGATGAATCAGCGCCTTCATTGCGGAAATTACGGTTGATCTCAAATACTCGTTCGATTCCACCGACAACGCAACGCTTTAAGAAAAGCTCTGGAGCAATGCGTAGAAATAGATCCATGTCGTAGGCATTAGAGAAAGATTTGAATGGACGTGCCGCTGCTCCACCGTGCATCACCTGAAGCATTGGTGTCTCAACTTCTACGAAGTTAGCCTTATCAAAAGTATCTCGCAAAGATTTCATAACAGCAGGACGCATTCGAGCATTGCTGCGTGCTTCTGGGCGAACAATTAAATCTACATAACGCATACGAACACGTGTCTCTTCAGACATTGGCTTGTGATCATTTGGAAGTGGACGCAATGATTTAGATGCCAAAGTCCATGAGTTAGCCAAGATAGAAAGTTCGCCGCGCTTTGAGGTAATGATTTCTCCGGTGATTGAAACAATGTCACCTAGATCAATATCTGACTTCCAGGAATCAAGAGCTTCTTGTCCAACCTTGTCTAAAGACAACATCGCCTGTAGCTCAGTTCCATCACCCTCGCGGAGGGTTGCAAAGCAAAGTTTTCCGGTATCGCGCTTGAAGATGATGCGACCCGTTAATGACTCAACATCACCTGTTGCAACATCGATCTCAAGACCAACATACTTTTCGCGAATCTCTTTCAGAGATTTAGTGCGAGGCACAGATACTGGGTAAGGCTCGACGTTGCGCTCTAGTAAAGAGGCGCGCTTTTCACGGCGAATACGGAGCTGCTCAGGCAGATCCTCTTCTGTAGGTAAGTTTTCTGTGC
>JBJONC010000001.1:0-97446 GCA_046052005.1 Actinomycetota bacterium | reverse complement strand
ACTAATTCGGACCACGACACGCTCAGCGGCTTGCTATTTGTCAGTGGGGAGGGCTATTTTTCGAACATCTGTTCGAATACCCACAGCTTTGAAAGGTCCACCTAGAAATGTCAGCCACGCAGGTTAATCCCGCCCTCGATGTCACTATCGATGGCGCAACGACTCCTATCGAGTTCACCTATAAAGGGAAACGGTTTCGCATCCATGCGGTGCTGTCTCGATGGTGTGAAGCGGGTGGTTGGTGGAATCGAATCAGCGATGGAAAGTATCGCCCTGATGATCAAGCACGGGCTGTGTGGAGGGTAGAGGCAGCACCTATCGGCGCCTTAACAACCTTTGAACTCGAACGTGATGAAGTAACAGGTCAGTGGATTATCCGTAACGTATGAGCTTTATTCACCTCAATGTTGCCAGCGGGTACTCATTGAAATATGGAACCACGCAACCCCATGATCTAGTTCAACGTGCAGCCGAATTTGAAATGCCAGCTCTAGCGTTAACAGATCGTGATGGGTTAGCTGGTGCTATCCGTTTTACGCAAAGCTGTGTTGATTACGGAATCGCCCCGATCATCGGAGTCAACTGCGCAATTGATCTGGGGGATGCAAAAGGTCGCATCACATTACTGGCACACAGCGATGGGGGCTGGCGCTCGCTATGCAGATTAATGACATCGCTAACAATGACCAGCGATACCCGCGTTCCAGTTCTTACCTTAGATTTTTTACAACAGTTTAGTAATTACAGCACCAATGTTTATGCGATGCATGGACCCGAAGCACCTATCAGTAATGCCATTCAAAACCATCGCTTTGATCAAGCGCTCCATATCTTTAATCAAACCCGTGATCTATTTGCTAACAACGCGATTGAATGTGTTTCACACCTGGTTGCGGGTCGTGGTCCCCGCTCTACTGAACATGCAGCCCGTTCCTTAATCTTTGCCCGCGATAATGATATTGATGCGGTGATCACCAACGCTGTCCGGATGAAAGATCGCACAGATGGTCCCGTTGCAGATGTTTTAGATTGTGTGCGGCAGCTAGTGCCATTGCATGATCGCCACATCGAACGACGAAACGCTGAAGGATTTTTGAAATCAAGTGATGAGATGATTTCACTGGCTGGTGAAATTGCACGGGCTGCAGGAGAGCGAACACCACGTGCACTGTTAAAGACAACCCGTGAATGGGCGGAACGTTCTTTGTTGTCACCTCAACGAGATATCGGCCTGGGGGGAGCCCACCTGCCAGAGCCTCATGTTGTGGGGGTAAATACCGCACAAGAGATGCGTACTTTGCTGCGCTCTCGCAGTGAAGCTGGAATCAACTGGCGATATAACAGCAGTGATCAGATCAGCAAAGCACGCGCACGTTTAGATGATGAACTCGCAACCGTTGCAACCCTTGGTTACGAGTCATACTTTTTAACAGTTGCAGATATTTCAGATATGGCACGTGATGCAGGAATCCGTGTTGCAGCCCGTGGCAGCGGTGCAGGTTCGTTGATCTGCCACCTACTTGGAATCTCAGGTGTTGATCCCATGCAACATGGTTTATTGATGGAGCGTTTTTGTTCCCCGCTGCGCAGAGCTTTGCCAGATATTGATATCGATGTGGAATCTGCCAGACGTCTTGAAATTTATGACATGGTCTTTAAAAGGTATGGCGATAGCAACTGGACATCACCTACCAATCAATCACGGTGCGCAGTTGTAGCGATGGTCGATACCTATCGTGCCCGCCATGCGATCCGTGATGCAGGGGCCGCTCTTGGTTTGCCCGGTATGGAGATCGACATGCTGGCCAAATCCATGCCACATGTTCGTGCGCGCAATATCGCAGCTACTTTGGAATCCCTGCCCGAACTTCGACGCATGAATACATCTGCGCCATTGATGGCGGCAACAATTGAGATGGCACAACGTCTTGATGGTTTGCCACGCCACCTTGCGATGCATCCATGTGCCATTGTTTTATCTGATGGCGGTTTTCTAGATCGCGCACCATTGATGAGCAGCGCTGGTGGTTACCCCATGGTTGCCTTTGATAAGGATGATGTTGAGGCGGTTGGTTTATTGAAGCTAGATGTCTTGGGAGTTCGCATGCAATCAACTATTGCTTACTCGATGAAGGAGATCGAACGGGTTCATAAAGAGGTAGTTGATATTGATGCGGTTCCACTAGATGACACAGCTACTTACGAGTTAATTCAATCCACCAGAACCCTTGGAATCTTTCAGGTAGAAAGCCCAGGACAACGTGAACTTGTTGGAAAGCTTGCACCTAAAACCTTTACCGATTTAATTATTGATATCTCTTTGTTTAGACCAGGGCCGGTAAAGAGCGACATGATCACGCCATTTCTTAAAGCGCGTCATGGGTGGAGCCCAGCGCAGATAATTCACCCTGATTTATATGAGATTTTGGCCCACACCGAAGGCGTTGTCGTCTTCCATGAACAGGTTATTCAGATCATCGCAACGATGACCGGGGTTTCATTGGCAACGGCGGATGAAAAACGCAGATCCTTGGGGGATCGTGCAGGTCAACAAGAGGTCTGCGATTGGTTCTTTCCTGCAGCAACAGCCAAGGGGTATGAGCTACCAATCATTCAAGAGATCTGGGATGTCCTACGCGCCTTCGCATCCTTTGGTTTTTGTAAAGCACATGCTGCAGCTTTTGCCTTGCCTACATATCAATCGGCTTGGCTTAAGACCCATTACCCGGCAGCATTTCTTGCAGGTGTTTTAACCCATGATCCCGGCATGTATCCCAAGCGTTTAATTGTGGATGAGGCACGACAGATGGGAATCACCATCGCACCTATTGATGTCAATGCATCTGATGCGGTGTATCGAGTGGAAGATCATGGCAACGCGATCCGTATCGCCTTATCAACGGTTAGCGGAATCAGTGATGGTGAGGTGCAATCAATTATCGCCGGCCGTCCTTACATCGACCTCAATGATTTTGTTCGCAGATCAGGGTGCAGTGCACCGGTAACTGAAAGTTTAATTCTTACTGGTGGTTTTGATTCGTTGCATGCTGATGTCAATCGTCGAGACCTATTGCTGCATTTTTCCGATTTACAAAAATCACCAAGCGCTGCGGTCTCTGGCGCGCAGATGAACTTAGGGTTTGAACCACCGGCGTTGATAAGTAGCGGCTTGCCTGCGATGACCGCCTCTGAAAGTGTGAAGTACGAGATCGATCGATTAGGAATTGATATGTCCCGTCACATGATCGAGTTTTACGGAGAATTCCTCAACGCTATCGGTGCGGTTCGCTCTAGCGATTTACTGAAACAACGATCCCAATCATCGGTGCTCGTTGCAGGAATCAAGGTAGCGATGCAGACACCACCGGTACGTTCAGGTAAACGTGTCATCTTCCTGACCCTTGATGATGGATATGGCTGCAGCGATTCAACTTTCTTTACCGATGTTCAAGGCGAATACGCCAATGTTTTGTATTCGACATCGCTACTGCTGGTTCGGGGAGTTACCCGTCGCACAGGTGCCAGAGGCATCTCCATCAGGGCTACAGGGGCTTGGGATTTACGTGCCGCTTACGAAAGTTGGAGCGCTAAACAAAGTACGCTCGCAATATGAGTGCAGAGGAAAAGCCAACCCAGGCAACCATTCTGCATGTCGATATGGATGCCTTCTTTGCATCGGTTGCCGAAAAAGATAATCCCGAATTAAAGGGCAAGGCTGTTGTTATCGGAATGGGTACACGTGGCGTTGTATCTGCAGCAAATTATGAAGCACGCAAATTTGGAATTCACTCTGCAATGCCTGTTGGTCAAGCACGTCGATTAGCACCCCATGCCATTTTCTTGCCCGTTGATATGGCCCGCTACCAAGAGGTATCTGGTCACATCATGGAAATCTTTGAAAGCTTCACTCCGAATGTTGAGCCGATATCGGTTGATGAAGCATTTCTCGATGTAACAGGTGCAAAAAAGTTGTTAGGCACAGGTCGCGAAATTGCAGCAGCGATTCGCGCAAAGGTTGAAGCACAAGAGGGCATTACTTGCTCAGTTGGAATTGCACCATCCAAGTTCATTGCAAAGCTTGCATCGACCCATTGCAAACCCAATGGAATGCTTGAAATCACCAGCGATCGAATTCTTGAGTTCCTGCACCCGCTACCGATATCAGCGATGTGGGGAGTAGGGCCAAAGACCGCAGAGGTTCTAGAGCGACTAGGTCTGCGAACAATTGAGGATATTGCAAAGCTTCCACGCACAACTTTAATTCGTGCAGTAGGTGAAGCAGCGGGAAGTACCTTGCATGAACTTGCGTGGGGTCGCGATTATCGCGATGTTGCACCGCAAGATGCCGAGAAAAGTATTAGCGCCGCCGAAACCTTTCCAACAGATTTAGATAACCCCGAAGAGATCTTGCGCGAGTATTTACGTTTGTGCGAGCGCGCAACATCTAGATTGCGTGATAAAGGTTTGTTTGCCAAGACGATTTCAATCAAGGTTCGCTTTGGAGATTTCTCAACGATCAATCGATCAAAGACTTTGCCGCTGCCAATCGACAGCACCCATGATGTGTATGAGGTCGTAAAGAGTTTGTATGAAGCACTGCGAATTGATCGAGCTCGATTGCGTTTAGTAGGTGTATCCCTTGAGAACTTAAGCGAGGGAGCACCTGTTCAGATGATGTTAGGTGAGCGTGAAAAGGGTTGGCGTGAGGCAGAAGGTGCAATGGATAAGGCCCGCGAGCGCTTTGGCCATGGCTCAGTGCGACCTGCGCGATTGATTAAGCCTTCTGCAGAGGATGCTGAGGAGTAGCAAAAGAAGTAGCGGGCAATCACAATCTGTTCTATTGTGGGGTTATGCCTTTATCAGATCGTGAAAAGCGCCTCTTGGAAGAGATGGAGGCTGCTCTTTTAACTGAAGATCCACGCCTAGTTTCAGCGCTTTCATCAAAGGCGCCGGTTTCACCATCACGAAACCGCATAATGGCGGGGGCTGGGCTGCTCCTTCTGGGTCTAATCACCCTATTCGCAGGCTTGATCTCTCAGGTAACCCCGATCGGAATCCTTGGATTTGTCATCGCTTTGGGTGGGGTCATCACCGCAATCTCATCGATTTCAGCCCCAGTTCGAGGCCCTCGTAAGGCTTCACCACGTACAAATTTGAGCGCTCGCCTTGAGCAGCGCTGGGAGAACCGCTCCAACGAGGAGTAAATCCCCGCATAGCTCCACCCAAGCCCCTCCATGTGAGGGGCTTTTTTCATGCTCGCAGAGTGGGGAGAGGTGGGGGCGAAAAGGGCTAAAAGTGGGAAAAGGTGGTTGAAAAAGGGGAAAAGTGGAGTAAAGTGGGGAATTAAGCGGGCACGAAAGCTCGCGGCGAACCTGGGGAAGGGGGCGTCAAAGAAATGTTTCTAGGCACCCACGAGCCACGTCTTGATGACAAAGGTCGCTTAATTCTTCCCGCGAAATTCCGCGAAGAGCTTGCTGCAGGTTTAGTTATTACTAAAGGACAAGAACGTTGTCTTTACGTTTTTCCATCACAAGAGTTTTCAGTAATTACAGAGACGCTAAAACAAGCGCCAGTCACTGCAAAATCAGCACGTGATTACAGCCGTGTGATGTTTGCAGGCGCACACGATGAAATTCCTGATCGTCAAGGTCGCGTAACAATTCCACAATCACTTCGCACATATGCAGGATTAGAAAAAGAGTGCGTTGTTATTGGTGCAAATACTCGCGTTGAAATTTGGGACGCAACTTCTTGGAATGAATATTTAGCAGATCGTGAAAAGAGCTTCGCTGATGTTTCAGAGGAGGTCTTTCCAGGTTTGTTCTAACTCTCATTTGTGGCCACTGCCGACCCTTCGAACGTAGCGACGTCCCTTCCCCGGCGCCGTTGCAACACAAAGATCCGTCGGCCGGCAGTGACCAGAGATGAGAGTCGCAAGGAAAGAAAGTAAAAAAGAAGTACACAACTAAAAACTTTAAGGAAAGAAATGGGGGAAGAGATGACAAGCACGACTGAACATATATCTGTAATGCGCGATCGTTGCGTTGATCTCTTGTCTCCAGCAATAGCGGCCTCTAGCAATCCAGTAATTGTGGATGCGACTTTAGGTCTGGGTGGCCACACAGAAGCTCTTCTTCAGAAGTTTCCACATTTAACAGTTATCGGCATCGATCGCGATCTTGATGCAATTGCCAAAGCCACCGATCGCCTTGCACCATTTGCCGATCGCCTCAAGACCGCACACTCAACCTTTGATGGAATTGCAGATGTAGTTGCCCGCTTTGGTTACACAAAGATCGATGGAGCGCTTTTTGATCTTGGTGTTTCTTCAATGCAGCTAGATCAAGCAGAGCGCGGCTTTTCATATTCGCAGGATGCGCCACTAGATATGCGCATGGATCGCACTCAATCGCTGACTGCGGGGGAGATCATCAATACTTACGAGCCAGGTCAATTGGTTCGTATTTTGCGTACATATGGTGAAGAAAAGTTTGCAACACGTATCGTCGAATCAATCGTCAAGCAGCGTGCGATCGCACCAATGAATTCAACTGCCCAACTTGCATCGCTTGTAAAGGAAGCAATTCCAGCAGCTACTCGTCGTACCGGCGGTAACCCTGCCAAGCGCACTTTTCAGGCTTTGCGCATCGAAACAAATGACGAGTTAGGCACCATTACTCGCGCACTTCCTGCAGCACTGGAACTCCTTAATGTTGGTGCTCGCTTAGTCGTCATGTCATTCCAATCTCTTGAAGATCGCATCGTTAAGCAACTCTTTGTTGCATCCACAACATCTGGGACACCACGAGATCTTCCATTTGATCTTCCTGAATTTGCTGCAAAGTTTTCAATGATCACTCGCGGTAGCGAGACACCAACCGATGCCGAGCTCGAAGAGAACTCACGTTCTCAATCAGTGCGACTTCGCGCAATCGAAAGGGTGGCCGCGTAATGGCTATGACCGCATTAGCTCCAGCGATTACTCGCTCAAAGGAAATTTTCGCCGAAAAGACTTCACAAGTTGCACTCAAGCTTGTGCCAGATCTTTCCGACGGAAAGCAAGCCGATCGTAAGTTTTTTGCAATCTTTGTATCTGTTGTTGGCGGTATTGGTCTCATGCTCCTTCTCCTGATCAATACCTTGCTAGCTCAAGATGCATTTGAACTAACAAGCCTCAAACAAGAAGCAAAGTTGGTCAGTGACCAACGTGAAGCAATCGCACGACAGATCGACAAACTCTCTTCCCCAGAAGCTCTTGCAAAATCTGCAACAGCCTTAGGCATGAAGCCTTCTGAAAATCCAACCTTCTTATCATTAGATCAGAAGGTTATTGAGGTTCCGGTGAAGAATGGGTAATTTCTCATTAGCGCATAACAGAATCAGAGCTTTAGTTTTGATTCTGGCGGTTGTTATGTTTGTGTTTGGATTGCGTCTAGTACAAGTCCAAGCGCTACAAGCAGGCGACTATCGTGCACGCGCGGTAAATGAGATGGAAAAGGTGAAGACTCTGCAAGCACCACGCGGAGACATTACCGATATCAATGGCGTTCCTTTTGCTCGCAGCGTTGCAGCAACAAGCATCGTCGTTGATCAAACTCAGATCACCAACCCAGCCAAAGTTGCAGCGTTTGTAGCTCCAATCCTTGGCATGAAGGTTGCGGAGGTACAAGATTCATTAACTGGAACACGTAAATGGAACATGGTCGCCCGTAACGCAAAGCCAGCAACCTGGCTCAAGCTTTCAGCGGCAATTGATGAGTACAACTCACAATTCAAGGCCATGGCTCCGGAGCGAATCATCGGCTTCTTCCCAGAACGTAGCTATGTCCGCGAATACCCATCAGGACGTTTGATCGCATCTCTTATTGGATTTGTTAATCATGATGGGGTTGGCGCAACAGGTCTTGAATCAAGTATGAACTCAACGATCAAAGGCGTCGATGGCAAGTACTCGTATGCCAATGGTTATAAGGCTGAAATTCCTGGATCACAATCAGAAATCGTTCCGGCACAAGCTGGAACTTCAGTTCGCTTAACTGTCGATCGCGATATCCAGTGGGTTGCATCAAAGGCGATTGCAGATGCAGTTAAATCATCACGCGCATTAAGCGGAACGGTAATTGTGATGGATCCAAAGACAGGTCAAATTCTGGCTCACGCAACCGCTCCAACATTTGACCCAAATGACACAACAAAGGTTTCTTTGGTTGCAATGCGCAACCCATCAGTTTTAGATGTGTATGAGCCAGGTTCAACTGGCAAGGTAATGACATTAGCTGCAGCTATCGAAGAAAAGAAAATTACCCCTGAAACAGTTTTAACGATTCCTTACGCATTGAAGCGTTCGGTAAAGGTTTTCCACGATCACGAACCACATCCAACTCAGCGTTTAACAACTGCTGGTGTTCTTGCAGTGTCTAGCAATACCGGTTCGATCAAAATTGGCGAGATGCTTTCCAATGACAAGTTATACGACTACCTAACAAAGTTTGGAATCGGCTCAAAAACAGGTTCCGGCCTTCCAGGTGAGTCACGAGGAATTCTTCCCAAGGTTGCAACCTGGTCTGGAACAACAGCGCCAACCGTAGCTTTTGGTCAGGGTTACTCAGTAACCGCAATGCAAGCAACAAGTGTCTTTGCAACGATTGCAAATGATGGTGTTCGCGTTTCTCCAACTGTTATCGCAGGAACAAGTGATTCAAGTGGAAACTACACACCATCTGCTACTCGCGAGAGTGTCCGTGTGATCAGCGCTGACACTGCGGCAAAGATGCGGTTGATGATGGAGAGCGTTGTTTCTGCAAACGGTACTGCGCCATCTGCAGCGATCCCTGGGTATCGAGTAGCTGGTAAGACTGGTACTGCTCAACGTATCGATGACACTTGTGGTTGCTATCGCGGATACACGGCTTCATTTATTGGTTTTGCACCAGCAGATAAGCCGGCGTATGTAATCTCAGTAACTATTCAAGATCCAAAGGGAATGCACTGGGGTGGATATCTCGGTGGACCAGTATTTAAGAAGGTTATGTCCTTCGTTCTTCAATCAAAGGGAATTGCACCAACTGGAACCACAGTAGATCCAATTGCCTTGACGGAGAAGCAATTGCTCGCTGAAAGAAAATTGATTGCACAAAAGAAGGCTGCAAGTGACAAGGCCAATTGAAGAGTTTAAGCGAAGCGTTGAATCGGTAGCAGCAATTGCCAACGCTGAATTAACCGGCGACGCATCAATCGTTATAACTGGGCTGACTCTTTCAAGTAATGTAGTGCAAGAGGGCGATCTATTCATCGCGCTGCCAGGTGAAAAGAACCACGGTGCAGATTTTGCTGCCGATGCGATTGCACGCGGAGCAGTGGCGGTCCTTACTGATTCAGCAGGAGCTACAAAGATCAAAGGTGTACCTGTAATTGTTAGTAGCAACCCTCGCCGAGCTGCAGGTGTGATTAGCGCTTGGTTCTACAGCGAACCGATGCGCGACCTCTATAGCGTGGGTGTAACTGGTACAAATGGCAAGACCACGGTAACAACGCTGTTGCACCAGATCATGTCTGCGGCAGGTCGGGAAAGTGGTCTTATTGGCACAGTAGAGACTCGGATCGGTGATGAAGTAATCGCTAGCAAGCGAACAACTCCCGAAAGCAGCGATCTGCAAGCATTATCTGCGGTCATGCGTGAACGACACATGCGAAATCTGGTGATGGAAGTTTCAAGTCATGCGATTTCATTAGAAAGAATCCGCGGAAGTCACTTTGCGGTCGTCGCATTTACTAATTTGTCACAGGATCACTTAGATTTCCACAAAACGATGCAGGCCTACTTTGAAGCTAAAGCCAAATTATTTACCTTCGAGTTTGCCGATTTAGCTGTAATCAACATTGATGATGCATATGGTGTAAAGCTGGCTGAATTAACTGAACTGCCAGTTATGAGTGTTTCGAGAGATAACCAAAGTGCTACGTGGCATTACGCCTCAATCACCAAGGATTATGTCGGTGCCCATGTGGCAATCCGTGGAAGCGGTGGAATTCTTATCGAAGGCAAGGTACATCTTCACGGTGGATATAACTTTGATAACTTGTTGATGGCAGTAGCAATTGCGACTGAGAGTGGAATCGATCCAATAGATATCGCCGCAATCCTGCCCCAGTTAACTGGTGCAGCAGGCCGACTTGAATCGGTGCGATTGGGACAAAACTTCACTGCATTAGTTGATTATGCACACTCTCCAGATGCGGTGGCGCGTGTCTTGGAAACAGCTCATGAAATTAGTGATGGACGAGTCATCGCGGTTCTTGGATGTGGCGGAGATCGCGATGCTTCAAAGCGAGCGTTGATGGGTAAGGCGCTTAGCGAAGGTGCAGATGTTGCGATTTACACAAGTGATAATCCACGATCAGAAAAAGCTGATGCGATCTTGGTGCAGATGACCCTTGGCTTAGATATACAAGAACCTAGCGCAGTAATTGAAGATCGCGCAGAAGCGATTAGGGCAGCGGTCAACGAGGCGCAAGAGGGCGACTTAGTTTTGGTTTTAGGCAAGGGGCACGAAAAGGGCCAAGAGATAAACGGCACAGTTCATCCATTTGATGATCGGGTAGAGCTAGCTCGGGCAATCGAGGATAAGAAATGATTACTTTAACCGCAGGTGAAATCGGATTATTGCTGGGCGGAGAAATTTACTGCGATAAGGATCTGTTGGTTTCAAAGGCTCCAGTATTTGATTCACGCAAAGCGGTTCCCGGATGCATTTTCTTAGCGTTGCAAGGTGAGACTGTAGATGGTCACGATTTTGCTGCCGATGCCTATCGTGCAGGTGCGATGTTTTCAATTACAACTCGAAGAATTGATGGGCCGTGCATTGTCGTAAAAGATGTCATCGAGGCGCTTTCAATTCTTGCAGCTTTTGTTCGCAAGCGCTTAACCAACTTGAAGGTAATCGGCATAACTGGTTCTCAGGGTAAGACAAGCACCAAGGATCTTCTTTCACACATGTTGTCCAATGTTGGTCCAACAATTGCACCGGCAGGATCCTTCAACAATGATTTAGGTCTTCCGATTACTTTGCTCGAATGCGATGAACACACCAAGTACTGCATCTTAGAAATGGGAGCACGTCACAAAGGTGACATTGCACGGTTGTGTGAGATCGCCCAGCCAAACATTGGTGTTGTGTTGACCGTTGGAACAGCTCACCTCGGCGAATTTGGATCTGTAGAAGCCATCGCTGAAACTAAATCAGAGTTAATTCAAACACTTCGCCCAGATGGAATCGCGGTTTTGGGTACTTACGACAAGTACACACCCGCTATGGCATCTCTTCATTCAGGGAGAACCATCAACTTTGGAAATGGTTGCGAGGTTCGCGCAGCCGAGATTGAAATCCGTGAAGGCCGACCACACTTTGATTTAGTCACACCGGCTGGACGTGATGCGGTCGGAATGAGAATTGTTGGAGAGCATCACATTGCCAACGCATTAGCTGTGGCTGCGGTAGGAACCGCTTTGGATTTACCGATTGAAGTGATTGCATCTTCGCTATCAACCGCAGACAACTCAAGTAAGTGGCGCATGGAAGTTCATGATCTCTTCGGTCTACTTCTGATAAATGATGCCTATAACGCTAATCCTGAGTCTATGGCCGCTGCGCTTCGATCATTGGTCCTCTTTGCGCAGGAGCGTGGGGGAGAGTCCTGGGCATTCCTAGGAAAAATGCATGAACTCGGCGAGTCAAGTGCACAACGCCATGCAGCAATTGGCACCCTTGCTCAAGAGATTGGTATCGATCACCTTGTCGCAATTGGCGCTCCCGAATATGGAGCATCACAGGGACAGATGATCACTCATCATTACGCAAGCATCGATGAGTGTCTTTCAATGACAGATCATTTCTCTGCAGGAGATGTTGTTCTCGTAAAGGCATCTCGCTCTGAAGGTTTTGAAGTTTTAGCTCAGAAGCTAGAGAGCATGTGGTTGGACAAGAGCGGAGTTGAAAGTTGAGACAGATTCTTATCGCAGGTGCGTTTGCCCTGATCTTTTCTCTCTTCGGAACTCGCGTATTGATTCGAGCATTGGCTAGCAAGGGCTACGGACAGATCATTCGTGATGACGGACCAAGTAGTCATCACATCAAACACGGAACTCCAACTATGGGCGGAATTATTTTCATTCTTGCTGCCATCCTTGGCTACCTGGTTGCGCACTTAGTGACAGGTAATGCGGTTACGGCCTCTGCGCTGTTAGTTATAGGTCTCGTGGTTGCTTTGGGATTTATCGGATTTCTCGATGATTGGCTCAAAGTATCTCGACAGAATTCACGAGGATTACCTGGTCGCTTCAAACTTTTAGGACAAGCGATCTCAGCTGGAGTCTTTGGTTACCTTGGTCTTCAATATGCCGATAAAGACATGTTAACGCC
Organism: Actinomycetota bacterium; assembly: GCA_046052005.1. Classification (GTDB taxonomy): domain Bacteria; phylum Actinomycetota; class Actinomycetes; order Nanopelagicales; family Nanopelagicaceae; genus Planktophila. The sequence continues at coordinate 85,027 of JBJONC010000001.1, read as the reverse complement.
GATATCTGAATATCTTTCAGGTGTACGCGAGACGACAATTTATTTAGGACCGGCCCTTGTAATCATCTTCATCATTGTGATGGTGATGTCTGCAAGTAACGGTGTAAATCTGACTGATGGCCTAGATGGTCTTGCAACTGGTGCTTCAATCATGACCTTCCTGGCCTTTGTTTTGATTGGTGTATGGGAGTTTGGACAAAGTTGCGGGCTGAATGATGTCGCTGGATGTTATGCGGTTCGAGATCCTCTTGACTTAGCGGTACTTGCAGCAGCATTTGCTGGAGGATGTACTGGTTTCTTATGGTGGAACACCGCACCAGCAAAAATTTTCATGGGTGATACAGGTTCCCTTGCCTTGGGTGGCGCGATCGCAGGACTTGCAGCAACTTTGCGCGTAGAACTTCTGCTTATTCCTCTAGGTGGTCTCTTCGTAATCATCACAATGTCAGTGTTGATTCAAACCGCTTATTTCAAGATCAGTGGCGGAAAGCGTGTTTTCAAGATGGCGCCGCTTCATCACCACTTTGAACTCATTGGCTGGGAGCAAATAACAATTGTGATTCGCTTTTGGATCATTGCAGGATTGTGTGTTGCAGTTGGACTCGGTCTCTTCTATGCGCAATGGGTCGTCAAATAATTCATGAACATTGATTTTGCCCACAAAAATATTTTGGTTCTTGGAGCCGGAGTAACTGGTAAATCAGTTGCACGCTTTCTTCAATCGCGTGGGGCAGTCGTTACATTGGTTGACGATAACGCTGAAGGAGCAACAAAGCCTTCAGATGTAAAGATTGATGACTTCAACGCTGTTGTTATCTCACCAGGTTGGCGTCAAGATCACCCATTGGTAATTCAGATTCTCAGTAGTTCTATCGAACTGCTTAATGAGATAGATATTGCGTGGCAGTTACGCAGCGAAAAAGTTCCACACCAAAAGTGGATAGCTTTGACCGGCACCAATGGAAAAACCACCACCGTTGAAATGACCGCCGCAATTTTGCAAGCTGCAGGAATCAAGGCGGTTGCGTGTGGAAATGTTGGTGACACTGTTATTGATGCGGTTGACCGAGCTGATGCATACGAAGTTCTAGTTCTCGAGCTCTCTAGTTTTCAACTTCACTGGATGCGCCAAGCGCAGTTTGAGGCCGCTGCAATCTTGAATATCGCAGATGACCACTTGGATTGGCATGGAAGTTTTGATGCCTACGCTGATGCGAAGTTTTCAATTTTAGATCGATCAAAGATCGCGATTCTTAATGCAGATGATGGACCAGTAGTGGTTCGCGCCAATCGTTTTACCGACCGCAAAGTCTTTTTCTCACTCAACACTCCAGCTCCTGGCGAAATCGGTGTAGTTGAAGAGCTTCTGGTGGATCGCGCATTTGTGCCAGATCCTCAGCAAGCTTCAATGATTTGCGAGCTAGTCGATGTTGTTCCAACAGTTCCGCATAACGTTTCTAACGCCCTGGCTGCAGCAGCTTTGGCCCGCGCAATTGATGTGCCACATGAAGTAATTCAAAAGGCGTTGCAGTCTTTTCGCCCTGGGCGTCACCGCATTGAGACGATCTATGAAGCAGATGGCATCACATGGATCGATGATTCAAAGGCAACAAACCCGCATGCAGCCGCTGCTTCATTGATGTCACATCTATCGGTTGTGTGGGTAGCCGGTGGCTTAGCTAAGGGCGCTGATATGGAGCCGTTGATACAGCGCTGTGCTTCAAGAATTAAGGCAGCAATTTTGATAGGCACCGATCGCGAACTCATAGAAGCGGCGTTAATTAAGCACGCGCCACATGTTCCTCGTATTCTGATTGATGCACCTAGCGACTACACCCGTGGAGGTGCATCGAATTCTTTGATGGAGCTAGTTATTTCAGAGGCATCACGCCACGCAGTCAAAGGGGATGCCGTCTTGCTCGCACCTGCGTGTGCATCGATGGATCAATTCATCTCTTATGCAGACCGTGGAGATCGATTCGCTGGGGCAGTACGAAAGGTAATCGCACATGAAGCGTGAGGAAACCTTTTTTACTAAGCCGGTAAATCTTTACTACATGCTCCTTGGAAGCACCTTGGCTCTGAGTTTGCTGGGATTGATCATGGTCTTTTCAGCATCTTCGATTTATTCATTAGGTTCACGCGGAACAACGTATGGAGTCGTGCTCCGTCAATTCATTTTCTTATTGATTTCATTACCTATGGCATGGGTGCTTTCTCGATTGTCCCTTCGCCAATGGAAAGTCCTTGCTCGCTTTGGTGTCTCTATTTCAGTTTTCTTGCTTCTTATTGTTCAAGTTATCGGAAAGAGCGTGAACGGAAACCACAACTGGATTAGCCTTGGTTTTGTAGATGTTCAGCCGAGTGAGATCGCAAAGTTCCTCATGATTTTGTGGGCAGGATTTATGTTGGCCAAGCGTGAACGTGCGGGAGCAATTGAAAGCAATGTTGTTGCGCTTATTGGACCCGCCTTTTTATTGTGCATGATTTTGATTATGGCTGGCCGTGACTTGGGTACCGCTTCTGTATTTGCATTTATCTTGGCGGGTTTATTGTGGGTTTCAGGACTTCGTCTCGGTGTCTTTGGAGTAGGTCTTGCTGCAGGTGCAACTGCGCTGGCGGTACTCATCCTTACATCACCGTATCGAGTTCAACGCTTTGCGGTTTTCCTCAATCCATTCGCTGAAGATCAATACAAACTTTATGGATGGCAACCAGCGCACAGCCTCTTAGGTCTAGCAAGTGGTGGTTTATTTGGGGTAGGACTTGGCGCAAGCCGACAGAAGTGGGGAAATCTCGCTGAAGCCCACACCGACTTCATCTTTGCAGTCATCGGCGAAGAGCTTGGTTTATTCGGAACCCTTGCAACATTAATGTTGTTAGCGCTTTTGTTGTTTTCGATTTTCAAATTAGCTTTACGTGCACATGATCCGATGGTGCGCTACGTATCAGCTGGATTTGGTTGCTGGATTGCTATTCAAACCGTTCTTAACATTGGATCTGCAATCAGCGTGCTTCCTGTAGTTGGAGTTACTTTGCCGCTTGTGTCCTATGGTGGCTCGGCTTTGATTGCGACATACATGGGAATCGGCTTTGTTTTAGGTGCAGCGCGAAGAGACCCAGTAATCTATAAAGGTTTACAAGAGACGGGAATTAAATGGCTACGGTAGTTCTAGCTGGTGGTGGCACCGCAGGACATATTGAGCCAGCGTTAGCGGTTGGTCGCGAGTGGATGAAGAACCACCCTGCTGACACATGTGTTTTCCTAGGAACAAAAAGCGGATTAGAGGTCACGCTGGTCCCAGCAGCAGGTTTTGAACTCACAACAATTCCACGAGTCCGCATTTCTAGAAAGCCTTCAGTTACTTGGCTTCGAATTCCTTTAGATTTGATCGCTTCGGTTGTTTCATCAGTTCGCGTTGTTAAGAAGGCAGATGTACTTGTTGGCTTTGGCGGTTATGTAAGCGCCCCTGCGTACTTAGCCGCTGCGCTTACCAAGACTCCGATTGTTATTCATGAGGCAAACGCAAAACCTGGTTGGGCTAATCGCTTGGGAGCTCGATTCACTTCGCATCTAGCGGTTGCGCATCCCGTTGAGGAAGGTCCTTTTGCAGAAGCGCTTCTTGCCGGCTTGCCACTTCGCTCTGATGTTGCACGCAGCTGTGCTGCAATAGGTAATGATTGGTCCAAGGCACGCACCGATGCAAAGGTACGTTTAGGTTTTTCATCCGATCGCCCTTTGATATTTATCATGGGTGGATCTCAAGGATCTGCGGCGATCAACGCGGTTGTTGCTGAATCAATTACTACCTTTACCGACAACAAACTTTCTGTTCTACATTCTGTAGGAAAGCTCAATGCTTTGCCTGACTCAGTTGGGGGATATAAGCCGGTTTCCTATGTGGATGCGATGGCTGATGCCTATTTAGCGGCAGATCTGATTATTGGGCGCAGCGGTGCGGTTACATGTAGCGAATTTAGAGCTCTAGGCCGTTACGCTCTTTTTGTGCCGCTGCCAATTGGAAATGGAGAACAGTTCGTCAACGCTGCATCTCTGGTTGCAGATGGACGCGCCGAGATAATTTCTCAAAGCGAATTTACGGCTGATTACATTTCCGCTCATCTTCAAGGGCTACTGCAGAAAGCCTCACATGCTCCAATCCAAGGAGATCCACAAGATCTTCATGCTGCCGAAAAGATCGTCGCATTAACCGAGTTTGCCCTGAAATCATGAAGCCACAACTGTCCTCCTTAATTGGAAAGCGAATCCATTTCATCGGAATTGGTGGAGCGGGTATGAGTGGGCTTGCACGAATCGCGCTTTCACATGGAATCAGCGTTAGTGGTTCTGACGCAAAGGACTCATCTGTAGTCACCGCCTTATCAGCTCTAGGCGCAAAGGTTTCCACTTCGCACGCAGCAGAAAATGTTGATGGATCTGATCTCGTTGTTTACTCAAATGCAATTTCTGCAACAAACCCTGAACGCATCCGTGCACAGGAATTAAACCTTCCCGTTCTTACACGTGCAGCAGCATTGGCTGTCTTGATGTCAGAATCAAAGAGTGTGGCAGTAGCGGGAACGCATGGAAAGACGACGACCTCATCAATGCTTGCGGTCGCCTTACAGGCATGTGCGGCAGATCCTTCATTTGCAATTGGCGGAACAATTACCGCATCGGGCTCAAACGCCCATCGTGGTACTGGCGAAATCTTTGTTGCCGAAGCAGATGAATCTGATGGTTCCTTTGTTGAATATCATCCATTTGCTGCCATAGTGACAAATGTCGAACATGATCACGTTGATTTCTTTGCTACCCCCGAAGCGGTAGAGCAAGCCTTCAGAGATTTCGCCGCAACGATAAAGCCTGAAGGATTTCTGACTTACTGCGCAGATGATGCTGGTGCAGTTGCTCTTGCTCAAACAACAACATCGGTGGAATTAGTTTCATACGGGGTCAATGAGTCTGCTGATCTTCACATTGATCAAATTGAGTTGCTAACGATGGGCTCCAGGGCTCGCGCAATCTGGAAGGGAAAAAGCGTTGGCCACATTGAACTTCAGGTTCCGGGCCATCACAACCTCTTAAATGCTGCAGGGGTATTGGCAACAGGGCTCAAGCTAGGTTTCCCAGTCGCAGAGCTATTAACTGGTTTAGGAACTTTCCGAGGGACTGGACGTCGATTTGAACTTAAGGGCACCGTTCATGGGGTTCGCGTCATCGATGATTATGGGCATCACCCAACTGAAATTCATGTGACTCTAGAGGCAGCACGTCGCTTTGCCGATACCGGCCGTTTAATTGTAATTTTCCAGCCGCACCGTTATTCACGCACCAAAGCATTTGCAACTGAGTTTGCGACAGAGCTAGGTAAGGCAGATCGTGCAATTGTTCTTGAGGTGTATGCGGCAAGTGAAAAGCCAATTGATGGCGTGAGTTCACGTCTCATTACTTCCATGATGAGTAATGGTGAGTACATTCCAAATTTCGTAGAGGTTACGGATTCAGTAGTCGCTGATGCTCAACCAGGAGATGTCATCATGACTCTTGGCGCAGGAGATGTGAGTTCGTTAGCGCCAATTATTGTTGAAGGTCTCACTAGGCGTTTTGGTTAAATGAAACGTAAATTAATTGCTGGATCAGTTGTCGCGATCCTGGCTGGAGCAACGTACTTACTTGGTTATTCCTCTTTCTTTACTGTCTCTTCTGTCGAAGTCATAGGCTCCAATAGAGCGGTATCAACTGGAATTACCAAAGGCCAAAAGCTCGCTCGCGTAGAACCTCGTGCAGTCTCAGCCAAATTAGAAAAATTGGATTGGGTCGAATCAGCTGAGATTTCAAGAAATTGGATTAACGGAAAAGTTGTCGTACAACTGACACAGCGAACACCAATTGCAACCTTTAAGAATCAAGTGATTGATTCTTCTGGTACCAGCTTTGTTCCGCAGGGGAGTAGGCCATCTGGATTGGTTGATATTCAAGCCGGCGATATCAAGGCCGCAACTAGGGCGGTTAATTTCTTTACTCAACTTCCCGAAGAGCTCAAGTCAACCTTGACGGTTGTGAAGGTGAGATCTACCGGTGCATTGGTTTTAATCACCGAAAACAATGGTAAGAAGCTCGAGATTCGATGGGGCACAAACTCTGAAAATGAGTTGAAATTAAAGGTTTATAAAGCACTTCTAGCACTTCCCGAAAACGCAGACATTAAAAGAGTTGATGTATCTGCACCACATGCACCGATCGTTAAGTAATTAAAAATAATTTGATTATTGCGACACGTTAATCAATTCATGTCGGTGATTGATAATCACCCTTATGCACTTTAAGTTCGCCTTATCGAAAAGTAGTGAATTGTAAGGCTCAAGTTGAGGTTTATGGTTCATAAGGAGGAATTAAAGTGGCTTCACCACAAAATTATTTAGCGGTCATCAAAGTCGTCGGCATTGGTGGCGGTGGAGTTAACGCTATTAATCGAATGATCGATGTTGGTCTTAAGGGCGTCGAGTTCATTGCGATTAATACAGATGCACAACATTTATTAATGAGTGATGCAGATGTGAAATTAGATATTGGTCGTAAGACAACTCGTGGTCTTGGTGCAGGAATGGATCCAGATAAGGGTCGTGAAGCGGCACTTGATCATGCAGATGACATTGAAGAAATTCTTCGTGGCGCAGATATGGTTTTTGTTACCGCAGGTGAAGGTGGTGGAACCGGTACAGGTGCAGCACCAGTAGTTGCAAAGATCGCAAAAGAAATCGGTGCGCTAACAATTGGTGTTGTAACACGCCCATTCTCTTTTGAAGCAAAGCTTCGTTCAACACAAGCAGAGGCGGGAATTGAAGCCCTTCGTGCAGAAGTAGATACTTTGATCGTTATTCCAAATGATCGCCTACTTGCGATTTCAGATCGCACAATTACTTTGGCAGATGCTTTCAAGAGCGCAGATCAGGTTCTTCTATCTGGCGTTCAGGGAATCACTGAGATCATCACACAACCTGGATTGATCAACCTTGACTTCGCCGATGTTAAGGCGGTTATGTCAGGTGCAGGTTCGGCACTAATGGGAATCGGTTCAGCTCGTGGAGAAAACCGTGCATTACGTGCAGCAGAGCTTGCGATTTCAAGTCCACTTCTTGAAGCTTCAATTGATGGAGCGATGGGTGTTCTACTTTCAGTTTCTGGTGGTTCGGATCTTGGTCTCTTTGAAGTCAATGAGGCGTGTGAGCTTGTTCAATCAGCGGTTCATCCAAACGCTAAGTTCATCTTCGGTACAACAATCGATGATGCACTAGGTGATGAAGTTCGTATTACCGTCGTTGCAGCAGGATTTGAGGGTGGAGAGCCAAAGAAGGTTTCAACACCTGTCATTGATGCAGCAACTCTTGGTGGCGTGGCTGACCCAATCGCATCAAATGATCCGATCTCTGTAGCACTTGATCTTGGCAATGAAACTCCAAAGCGTCGCGTGACCTTTGAAGAGCTAGTAGCCGAGGATGAGATCGACGTTCCTGACTTCATGAAGTAAGGCTTTGCCTCACTTTTTTACCGATCGACGCGGAGGCGAGAGCCTTGGCGTTTATGAATCATTGAATCTTGCGCTGCATGTTGGCGATGATCCATCGACCGTTGCTGGCAATCGTGCGGTAATTGGTGATGCACAATTCATGAATCAAGTTCATGGTGATTCGGTGTTAGTCGTTGATTCAGTTGATGCGCAGACTCCCACCTGTGATGGATTAATTACGACCAAGCCCAATCTTCAATTAGCGGTAATGGTTGCCGATTGCATTCCATTGCTTCTTGTTTCAAAGGAAGCGGTTGGTGCTATCCACGTCGGCCGTGCGGGTTTGGTAAATCGCATCGCGCTAAAAGCAATTCAAGTTATGCGAACCGCTGGTGCAATAGATATTCACGCGATCCTTGGGCCATCAATTTGTGGCAGTTGCTACGAGGTTCCCTTTGAAATGCAGCAAGAGGTTATGCAAGAGCATCCTCGCGCCTTTGCAACAACGCGAAAAGGAACTCCAGCTCTAGATCTTCCAAAAGCTTTGATCGCAGATCTGGTTTCTGTAGGAGTTTCATATGAGGCTTCAACCATTTGTACATTTGAAGATGAGCTTTACTTTTCGCATCGACGACAAAACCCAACCGGAAGATTTGCAGGGATTGTTTCGCTATGAGCCGCATTGAAGAAATCTCTCAAAACCTGCAGATAGTTCGCTCCAAAATCGCAGCGGTTGCAGATCACCCCGTTACTTTGATTGCGGTGACAAAGACCTTTCCAGTCAGCGATGCCGAGATATTGAAGACTCTTGGCGTGGAAGATTTTGGCGAAAATCGAGATGCAGAAGGGGCTGAAAAGTCACAAAGCGTTGAAGGGCGTTGGCATTTTCAGGGTCAGATTCAAAGCAATAAGTTGAAATCCATTACTTCTTGGGCATCGGTTATCCACTCAATAGATGAGCTGCGACACTTTGAGATGATTGAAAAGGTTGCAACCCATCCCTTAACCATCTTTCTTCAAGTTTCTTTAGACGGGGCTCACCATCGTGGGGGAGCAGGAGTAGATCAGCTGTATCAATTGGCTGAAAAGGTCTCAGCTTCTCCAACTCACACCCTGGCCGGGTTGATGTCGGTCCCGCCAGTAGGCGTCGATCCCAAGGAGGCGTATTCGCAATTAGCAGTGATCCGCAATGAGTTTATGAAGCGATTTCCTAGCGCCACATCCTTGTCGGCAGGCATGAGCGGGGATTACGAAGTCGCGATTTCACATGGTGCGACACATGTGCGCGTAGGCTCATCAATCCTCGGTTCTCGCTCACCCCACAGGTAACCTTTCACTATGTCTAATGCAATGCGCCGTGTCGCTAATTACCTTGGTTTGATGGATGATCCTGAATTCGATACTCCACAAACATCAACTACAAATACCCCTGCTGTTGCTCCAACAGGTGATGTTCGCATCAAGACTCGCGAACCTCGTCCAGTAGCTGCGGTACGTCAATCAGCAGTTGTTGAGGTTGCACCACAGCTTGACCTTCCAGCAATGGATCGCATCATTACCTTGCACCCTCGTTACTACAACGAAGCTCGCACAATTGGTGAGCATTTCCGTCAGGGAAATCCAGTCATCATCAACCTCACCGAAATGGATGAGTCAGAGCACAAGCGTTTAGTTGACTTCGCAAGTGGTTTAGCTTTTGGTTTGCACGGAACAATTGAGCGCGTGACAAAGAAGGTTTTCCTTCTGTCACCGGCAAATGTTTCTGTTAGCTCAGAAGATAAGTCTGCAGCGGCTCAAGCAAGCTTCTTTAACCAGAGCTGATCATGTTGAGCGTCGGCTCACTGTTAGCCAGTCTTCTTCAAATCTTTCTCTTCGCCCTTTTGGGTCGTCTGATCTTTGATTATGTTCAGATGTTTTCCCGTTCCTGGCGACCAAAGGGAATCGTTCTCTACTTTGTAGAAGCGATTTACACAATCACAGATCCACCGATGAAGTTTGTTGGACGTTTTGTCCCACCACTTCGTCTAGGTGCGGTCAGTTTAGATATGAGTTTTATTGTGCTCTTTTTCGGAACACAATTAGTGATGGGGTTAGTACGCGGTCTGTAATTACTGCTTAACCAGTACTACCTCAACACCAATCTCTGTATCTGCAATTACCAAAGATGTATCGCGCTTCATCGATACCGCGAGCACCTCATCGGAGATATGTGCAATCTCAGATTCAATAGCAGCCGCCATTTCTTCATGAGCGTTCCAGGAAACGTTAATGCGATCAGAGATCTCAAAACCATCGCTCTTGCGACGTTCCTGAATAAATCGAATCACTTCACGCACATTTCCAGCAGCAATTAGTGCAGGAGTCAGCTCTAGATCAAGCGCAACGCTCTCGCCATCATGAGATGAAACGCTCCAACCGCTCTTTGGAACCTCGGTGACAACGAGATCCTCAAGCGAGATATCCCACGTGCCAACAGTTGTTGATCCCGTAGAACGCAAAGTTTTCACCAATGATGTTGCATCGGCTGCCGCGATCGCCTTAGCGATCTCCTGAACCGCCCCACCAAACTTGGCACCTAGAGATTTGAAGTTAGCCTTAACGCTGATGTCGACAAGATCTCCATCTGCCGTAGCAATATCTTGCAGGGTTTGGACATTGAGTTCATCTGCAATCTGCTCACGCATCGCTTCGGGCAGCGTTGCCCAACCACTTGCAGCGATTAATGCACGACCCAAAGGTTGGCGAATCTTGATTCCGGATTCTGCGCGAGTTGCGCGACCAAGTTCAACAATTCGACGAGTCAATGCAACTTGTGAGGCTAGCTCTGAATCAATTGCACCCTCATTGACCAAAGGCCAATTAGATAGGTGAACCGATGCAGGTTGCGTTGCATCCGCTGGGATTACAAGCTCCTGCCATACCTGTTCGGTAATAAAAGGAACAAGTGGTGCAAGTAGTTGAGTCAAAGTTACTAAGCATTCATGCAAAGTTCCTAAGGCTGCAACTTCGCCATCCCAGAAGCGGCGGCGTGAACGACGGACGTACCAGTTTGATAAGTCATCGATAAAACGTGCAAGTGCACGTCCTGCAACCTGTGAATCAAAATCTTCAAGTGCAGCATCAACCTCTTTAACCAATATATTGAGTTCAGAGATAATCCAACGATCCATCAATGGGCGTTCGGATAATGCAGGGGTTTGTGAAATTTCGAAGTTAGATGCCTTGGCATATAAAGCGTGGAATGAGACGGTATTCCAATATGTCAGCAAGGTTTTGCGAACAACCTCATTGATGCTGTCATGTCCAACGCGACGTGCAGCCCATGGAGATCCCGCAGCCAACATGTACCAACGCACAGCATCTGCGCCATGCTGATCCATCAACGCCATTGGTTCTAAAACATTGCCAAGGTGCTTGCTCATCTTGCGACCATCCTTATCCAAGATGTGTCCCAAACACAGAACGGTCTTGTATGAGGATTGATCAAAAACCAAGGTACCGATTGTCATTAATGTGTAGAACCAACCACGAGTCTGGTCGATCGCTTCGCAGATAAAGTCGGCAGGGTAAGAAGCTTTGAACTTTTCAACAGAGCCTTCTTTGTGTGGGTAGCCCCATTGCGCAAAAGGCATCGCGCCAGAGTCGTACCAGCAGTCAATAACTTCTGGCACCCGTGTCATTGTTTGAGAACACTCGGCACAGGCAAAGGTGATGTCATCAACAAATGGACGATGGGGATCCAAATTTGAAAGCTCTTGACCTGACAAAGCGCCGAGCTCCTTTAGCGAATCAACACAGATTTCATGCTTGTTTTCACAACGCCAAATTGGAAGAGGTGTTCCCCAATAGCGATTGCGTGAAAGCGCCCAGTCGATGTTGTTATTGAGCCAATCGCCGTAGCGACCTTCCTTGATTGTTTCTGGGTGCCAATCTGTTGCCGCGTTTTCGCGCAGCAAGGCATCTTTAATGGAAGTTGTACGGATGTACCACGATGGTTGTGCGTAATACATAAGCGCGGTGTGGCAGCGCCAGCAGTGCGGATATGTGTGCTCATACTGCTGATGCTTGTACAAAGCACCACTTGCCTTGAGCTCCTTAACTAATGGCTTATCTGCATCTTTAAAGAAGGCTCCACCAACAACTGGAACATCTGCAAGGAAGTGACCATCTGGTGCAATGGGATTAACAACCGGCAATCCATAACTACGGCACACCGCTAAGTCATCAGCACCAAATGCTGGAGCCTGATGAACCAAACCGGTTCCATCTTCTGTTGTTACATAGGTTGCCAGTACTACAAAGTGAGCATCTGGAATTTCAATGTAATCAAATGGACGCTTGTACGTTACGCGCTCAAGATCTTTACCAAGCATCGTCTTAAGGATCTTTTTCTCGCCCTTAACCGCATCCATCAAATTCTGCGCAACAACCAAAACTTCAGTTGCGTCATCTTCTGTAACCTCAATGGCCACGTACTCAACATCTGGATGCACAGCCACAGCGGTGTTTGAAACTAATGTCCAAGGAGTAGTGGTCCAGACCAATAGTGATGCCTTTAATTCAGCGAGCTCGCCCGAGGTAACAGGAAAGCGAACAAAGACAGATGGATCTGTAACGGTTTCATACCCTTGCGCCAACTCGTGATCGGACAAGCCGGTTCCACATCGAGGGCAGTACGGAGCAACGCGATGGTCCTGGACTAGTAGTCCCTTTTTCCAAATCTCTTTAAGTGACCACCATACTGATTCAACATATTCAGGAGACATCGTCCAATACGCTTCATCAAAATCAACCCAGAAGCCCATTCGATCTGTCATATCTGTAAATGCACTTACGTGACGTTGAACGGATTCACGACACTTATCGTTAAATGGTGCGATTCCAAATTTTTCAATATCGCCCTTGCCGGAAAATCCCAGCTCTTTTTCTACAGCAATTTCTACAGGTAGGCCGTGGCAATCCCATCCAGCCTTACGTGTTACCTGCTTACCCTTCATTGTGTGAAAGCGAGGGAACAAATCCTTAAATACGCGCGCTTCAATGTGGTGGGTTCCAGGCATTCCATTGGCTGTTGGCGGTCCTTCATAAAAAGTCCACGCTGGTGCACCTTCACGAGCTGCAACGGTTTTTTCGAAGATGGAGTTTTCGCGCCAGAACTTTAAAATTGAATGTTCGACGGCAGGCAGATCAACAGCTGCTGGGATGGCGCGAAATGACATAAAAAATCCTCCAGAAAACAATCTCTGGAGGGACGATCGCTGCATTCACAGCTTTCGCGGTACCACCCGCCTTGCACACCGTGGTGTGCCACTTGAAATCTCGTGTGCCGGTTCTAGGTGGACCAGGGTCCATTTCTTCCTGCTGGCTCGTGAGGTGATCGCCCCGTCTACGCCATTTACGCGAGAGCCCAAGTGTAGTTGATTGAATAGGTAAAAAATGACCGTGGCGAAGTTGGTAGGCGTGGCCGCAAAGGCATAAGGTTCGCGACATGCCTAAGAAGCCAGTTAAGAAAGCGGCGGTAAAGAAAGCCGTTAAGAAGGCTGCTGTAAAAAAGGCAGTGAAGAAGGCGGTTCCTGCCAAGAAGGCGGTCGCTAAGAAGGCAGCACCAGCGAAGAAAGCGGTTGCCAAGAAAGCAGCTCCTGTAAAGAAGGCGGCGCCAGCAAAAAAGGCGGCGGTTAAGAGCATTCCAGTTAAGAAAGCTCCAGGAAAGCCATTCCCATCAAAGACAACTCTTACAGTTGATGAAAAATCACAAACAGTTTCAGTTTCAACAATTACCGCACCAGTAGTTGCCCCAGTTGTTGAAGAGCGTCGTTTAGTAATGCCACCTCCACCGCGTCCTGTAAAGAGCGGTAAGAAGGTTGCGCCACTGAAGCCAATCAAGGTTGCTCCAACTCCAGTAGTTGTAAGTGAGAATGAATCTCCATGGACGGCAGCAGAGATCAAAGCGATTCGCACCGAGATCTCCAAGGAGCTCGATCGCCTTCGTAAAGAGCTTGCAGTTGTTGAACTTGAAATGGATGCATTGATTCAGGAGTCTGGCGAAGGCGCCGGCGATGATCAAGCAGATGCTGGAACAAAAACCTTTGAGCGCGAACATGAGATGTCATTGGTGATCAACGCCCGCGACATGGTTTTGCAGACTGAGCGTGCTCTAGAGCGTATTGATAACAAAACTTATGGAAACTGCGAAGAGTGCGGTTCACCAATTGGAAAGGCACGTCTACAAGTTTTCCCTCGCGCAACTCTCTGCATGCTGTGCAAGCAGAAGGAAGAACGGCGCTAAAGGTGCGCAGATGGCGCACACTGTTTGGTGTTGCCTGGGCGGTTTGGATTGTTGATTTAGCTACCAAGATTTGGGCGGTCAACAACCTTTCATACAAATCCAATGTCAAGGTAATTGGTGAATTCTTTCAATTGACCTTTGTGCGAAATCCGGGAGCGGCTTTTTCCTTCGCTGCAGGGGCAACGATTTTTCTCTCACTCTTTGGTTTGATCGTGATGACCGCAATTCTTTATTTTTCTCCCCAAATCACATCTCGTGGTTGGGCTGTAGTTCTGGGATTAGTTCTTGGCGGCATCCTTGGAAACATGGTGGATCGCATATTCCGTGAACCTGGTGTGCTTCGAGGACATGTCATCGACTGGTTGCAGCTGCCTAATTGGCCGGTATTTAACATCGCTGACACTGCAATTGTTGCGGCTGCCCTTATTTCTATGGTCTTAACCGCTAGAAATATTCCACCCATAACAAAGGTAGGCTCACAGCCATGAGCAACCGCGAAATGCGCACCCTTTCGGTGCCAGAAGGAGTCGCGGGGGAGCGAATTGATAGCGCACTGACACGCGTACTTGGCTTATCAAGAACCGCAGTTGTAAAACTTCTTGAAGATGGCGACATCACAACTGGCGGAAAAGCGATGCCGAAATCTGATCGAGTTACCGCAGGGCAGATCATCGATGTATTGATGCCAGCACCTATCAATACAGATCCAATTCCTTTGACACCACTAGAGGGTTTGACCATTGTTTACGATGATCAAGACATAGTTGTGATCGATAAACCAATTGGCTGTGCTGCGCATCCAAGTCCAGGTTGGACAGGCCCAACAGTTGTAGGTGCTTTGATGGCCGCGGGGTATTCAATTTCAACCTCAGGACCAGCAGAGCGCCAAGGAATTGTTCATCGATTAGATGTTGGAACAAGTGGATTGATGATCGTTGCAAAGAGTGACAAAGCTTTCCATGTTCTTAAGGATGCATTTAGAAATCGCACCGTGGATAAGATTTATCACGCAATGGTTCAAGGTCACATGGATCCAACAACCGGAACAATTGATGCACCGATCGATCGTCACCCCAAAGAGGATCACCGCTTTGCCGTGATGGCAACAGGTAAAGAATCCATTACGCATTACGAAGTTATTGAGTTTTATCGCGGCGTATCAATGGTCAAGATCGAACTTGAAACCGGACGTACTCACCAAATTCGCGTTCACTTTTCAGCCCTGCATCACCCACTGGTTGGTGACACCACATATGGCGCAGATCCAGTCTTGGCTAAGAGCTTGCAGATGTCTCGACCTTGGCTTCATGCCGCCGAATTACGGTTTGCTCACCCGGTAACAGGTGCAGCGCTGAACTTCCACGCTCCATATCCAGCCGATCTCACACGTTCCCTGGCGTTGCTTTCTGACGCAGTTCTGCCGTAACCACTAATCTCGCCAATCATGTCCACTGAGAATTTCGTCCACCTGCACGTCCATACCGAGTATTCAATGCTCGATGGCGCTGCTCGTGTTGGCGATTTAATGTCCGAGGTTAAAGCCCAAGGCATGCCCGCTATTGCGATGACAGATCACGGCAATGTTTTTGGTGCTTTTGATTTTTATAAAGCCGCCAAGAAGGCTGATGTAAAGCCAATTATTGGAATCGAAGCCTATGTCGCACCAGAGTCACGTTTTGATAAGAAACGAGTTCAGTGGGCCGATGGTGGCGAGGATGATGTTTCGGGTGGTGGCGCGTATACCCACATGACAATCCTTGCTGAAAACAATGAAGGCTTAGGAAATCTCTTTAGATTGTCATCTCTTGCATCTCTTGAAGGGTATTACTACAAGCCACGAATGGATCGCGAGTTGTTGGCGCAGTATTCCAAAGGATTGATTGCAACGACAGGTTGCCCTGGTGGTGAAATTCAAACCCGTTTGCGAATGGGTGCATATAAAGAAGCGATCAAAGCGGCAAGTGCATACCGCGATATTTTCGGTAAAGAAAACTTTTTCCTTGAAGTCATGGACCACGGAATTGAGATCGAATCTCGAGTAAAAGCGGATTTGATGAAGCTTGGCAAAGAGCTTGGTTTACCTTTGCTTGCAACCAATGATCTTCACTACACACGTCAAGAGGATGCTGGTGCCCATGAAGCGCTGCTTTGCGTGCAATCTGGTTCGACTTTGGCAGATCCCAAGAGATTTAAGTTTGATAATGACACTTTCTATGTGAAGACCGCTGCGCAGATGCGCGAACTCTTCAAAGACATCCCAGAAAGCTGTGACAACACATTGTTGATTGCGGAGCGTTGCAACATCACCTTGCGCGAAGGAGAAAACCTGCTTCCTCAATTTGAGGTGCCTGCAGGTGAAACCGAGGATTCATGGTTGAAAAAAGAGGCAGAGCGCGGACTTAAAGATCGTTTAGGTTCTCGGTTGACTCCTGCACATGAAGAGCGCCTTAAGTATGAACTTGGCGTTATGGAGAAGATGGGATTTCCAGGTTACTTCCTTGTAGTTGCCGACCTTGTGGGTCATGCAAAGAAGGTTGGAATCCGTGTGGGTCCTGGTCGAGGCTCTGCCGCTGGTTCTTTAGTTGCTTACGCACTAGGAATCACTGGTTTAGATCCACTCGAGCATGGTCTTTTGTTTGAGCGCTTCCTTAATCCAGAACGTATTTCTATGCCGGATATCGATTTGGACTTTGATGAACGTCGTCGAAGCGAAATGATTCGTTATGCAACCAACAAGTACGGCGAAGACCGCGTCGCTCAGATCATCACCTACGGAACAATTAAATCTAAGCAAGCGATCAAAGACTCAACCCGCGTGCTTGGCTACCCATACGTTGTTGGAGAAAAGCTAACCAAGGCACTTCCTCCATCGGTAATGGGCAAAGACATTTCTCTTGGTGGCGTATTTGATCCGAAGGATGATCGTTACGGCGAAGCGGGCGAATTCCGCGCTTTGTATAACGCGGATCCAGATTCAAAGCGTGTAGTCGACACCGCGCGCGGTCTTGAAGGTTTGAAGCGCCAGTGGGGAGTCCACGCAGCGGGTGTGATTCTTTCTCGCGAACCTTTGCTAGATGTAATTCCAATTCATCGTCGCGAAGCAGATGGAGCGATCATCACTCAGTTTGATATGGGTGCATGCGAAGCAACTGGCTTATTGAAAATGGATTTCTTGGGGCTGCGAAATCTTTCAGTTTTGGATGATTGCTTGCTTAACATCAAAGCCAATCAAGGCAAAGATGTTGTTCTCGAAGATTTAACTCTTGATGATCCAAAGACATATGAACTTCTAGGTCGTGGAGATACCTTGGGTGTTTTCCAGCTCGACGGCGGACCAATGCGCGCGCTGCTCAAGAGCATGATTCCCGATTCCTTCGAGGATATTTCAGCGGTTATCGCTTTATATCGTCCAGGACCTATGGGCGAGAACGCACACAACAACTATGCAGATCGAAAGAATGGTCGCAAACCAGTTGAACCAATTCATCCAGAACTTTCCGAGCCGCTCAATGAAATCTTGGGCGATACTTACGGATTAATTGTGTATCAGGAACAAGTTATGGCGATTGCGCAAAAGGTTGCGGGCTTTACTTTGGGTCGCGCAGATCTTTTGCGTAAGGCAATGGGTAAGAAGAACAAGGACATTCTGGATAAAGAGTACGTTCCCTTTGAAGCGGGAATGAAGGAAAATGGTTTCTCAACCGCTGCAATTAAGCGACTCTGGGAAGTTTTGATTCCATTCTCTGATTACGCTTTCAACCGGGCACACTCAGCTGGGTACGGAGTTGTTTCCTACTGGACCGCATATCTCAAGGCCAATTATCCAACCGAGTACATGGCCGCACTGCTGACATCTGTTCGCGATGATAAAGACAAATCAGCTTTGTACTTATCTGAATGTCGTCGCATGGGTATCAATGTCTTGCCGCCAGATGTCAATGAATCTGATGCTGAGTACACACCACGAGGTGTAGATATTCGATTCGGGTTAGCTGCTATTAGAAATGTGGGCGAAGGGGTTGTTGCCTCCATTAAGAGCGCACGCGATTCCAAGGGTCGCTACACATCCTTCGGAGATTTCTTGGCCAAGGTCGATGCACAGGTGTGCAACAAGAAGACCATTGAATCTTTAATCAAGGCTGGAGCTTTTGGCTCATTGGGATCTACTCGCAAGGGTTTGATCGCAGTTCATCTAGAAGCCATCGACTCAGTAATTGAATCAAAGCGCGCAGAAGCGATCGGACAGTTTGATCTCTTTGGTGGCGAGTCCGTCACTGCAGTGTCGGGCCTAGATATTGAGGTCCCAACGGGTGAATGGGATAAAGCGATGCTGCTTTCGTATGAACGCGAGATGTTGGGTCTGTATGTGTCAGACCACCCATTGCTTGGCGTCGAACATGTCTTACGTGCAAACACAGATATGTCGATTAGCCAGCTGGTTGATGATGGCGCACAACACGAATCCATCGTGACTATTGGCGGTTTGATCACAAGTGTTACTCGTAAGGTTTCTCGTCAAGGAGCATCATGGGCGGTAGTAACCGTCGAAGATCTCGAAGGCGCACTTGAAGTTCTCTTCTTCGCAAATACTTATAACCAGTATTCAATGTCACTGACTGAAGACCGTATCGTCACAATCAGAGGACGAGTAGATCGCCGTGAAGATGCTCTGCGGTTCACCGCACTTGAAATGTCCATGCCAGATATCAACGCTGGACCTACAGGTCCACTGGTGATTTCACTTCCAATTCAGCAGTGCACACCGCCAGTGGTAGATCGCATTAAAGAGATTTTGCGCTCACACCCCGGAAAACGTGAAGTGCATTTACAGCTCTTGGATAATGGAACCAGTACGGTTATGAAGGTAGATGCTTTGATCACATCATCGCCAAGTTTGAGCGCTGATTTGAAATCAATTTTGGGGCCTAACTGCCTGGCATAAATTAAAGGGCGAGGAACACCGCCTTGCCGATACAATTGCCCAATGATTCGTACCGTAGACCTTCGCGGACGATCCCTGTCAAAAGCGCAATACAACGCTGAACTCCCACGAGCAACGCTCAACGTTGCCGATGCAATGGTTTTAATCGAGCCAATTCTGGAAAGAGTGAAGAAGGGCACGGAAGCCGATCTCATTTCACTGGCCCAAGAGTTTGATGGAGTAAAGCCACCAAGTATTCGAGTGCCTCAAACCGCTTTAGCTGCCGCGCTGGCACAACTAGATCCAGCCATCCGCACAGCCTTAGAGCTTTCAATAACTCGTATTACAAAGGTCCACCAAGATCAGTTGCGCAGTGACACAACAACAACTGTTGTAGATGGCGGAACGGTTACCGAAAAGTGGATTCCAGTTGATCGTGTGGGCTTGTATGTTCCAGGAGGACGTGCGGTTTACCCAAGCAGTGTGATGATGAATGTCATCCCTGCACAAATTGCACAGGTGAAATCAATTGCCGTTGCATCTCCACCACAAAAAGATTTTGATGGATTGCCACACCCAACAATTCTTGCAACATGTGCCTTGCTAGGAATCACTGAGGTGTATGCCGTAGGGGGAGCGCAAGCGATTGCTCTCTTTGCTTATGGAATGGAAGGCGTTTGCGAAAAAGCTGACTTAGTCACCGGACCTGGAAATATTTACGTCGCTGCCGCTAAACGCGCGCTTCGTGGAATCATCGGCATTGATTCAGAGGCTGGACCAACTGAGATTGCAGTTTTGGCTGACTCATCAGCGATCGCTGCAGATGTCGCTGCAGATCTGATTAGCCAAGCAGAACACGATGTTATTGCTGCAGCTGTACTTGTAACCGATTCACCAGAGTTAGCCAAGGCGGTTGAAGTTGAGCTCACCCTTCGTGTTGCAAAAACTAAGCACTCAGATCGAATCAAGACCGCGCTGAGCGGGGTTCAATCTGCGATTGCGTTAGTCGATGACATCGCACAAGGCTTGGATGTTGTTAACGCATATGCGGCAGAACACCTCGAAATTCAAACCCGTAATTCGCGAAGTGATGCAGAAAAGATCCGAAACGCAGGTGCAGTATTTATCGGAAGATTCTCACCAGTTTCATTGGGCGATTACTCAGCAGGATCAAACCACGTACTTCCAACCGGTGGTTGCGCATGCCACTCCAGCGGTTTATCGGTGCAGACTTTCTTGCGTGGATTGCACTTTATTGAGTACGGCCAAAAGGCTTTTACCGACATTGTTCACACCGTTGTCACTCTTGCAAACTCTGAGGATTTACCTGCTCACGGTGAAGCGATGACCGTTCGCTTGGAGAATCTGTAATGGCGTGGCCAAGTTGGCTGCCTCTGCGTGAGAGTTTACGACCGCTCTCACCATATGGCGCTCCACAAGTTCCAGCACGCGCTTCCTTGAACACCAATGAAAACCCTTACCCGCCATCAATTGGTTTACAAAAAGCGATCACCGATGCAATTGCATCGGTTGCTGCAGATTTGAATCGTTACCCGGATCGCGATGCAACCAAGCTGCGCACACAGTTAGCCACTTACATCAATGAGCAAAGCGGTACTAAGTTTTCAGTAGAAAATATCTGGGCGGCCAACGGCTCAAACGAAATCATTCAATCGATTTTCTTGGCGTTTGCTCAAGGCTCTGTCTTGGGCTTTACCCCTTCATATTCAATGCATCCACTGATTGCCAAGACAACTGGAGCGCAATGGATCGATGGAAAACGTAACGCAGATTTCTCTCTCAATACCGCCGATGCCGTTTCAGAAATTCTCAAGCACAAACCAACATTGACCTTTATAACAACACCCAATAATCCAACGGGTGGGGCTGTAACACTTGATGCGATTCAAATGTTGGCCGATGCTGCACAATCAATTGGCGGTTTGCTCGTTGTCGATGAGGCCTACGCTGAGTTTTCACAGGAGACCTCAGCGGTCACATTGATCACCAATAATCCTCATGTAATTGTTATCCGAACGATGAGCAAGGCCTTCGCTTTCGCCGGAGCTCGCGTCGGCTACTTAGTAAGCGATCAAGCCGTTAAAGATGCGATGATGATTGTTCGTTTGCCGTACCACTTGAGCGCACTTACTCAAGCAGCAGCTCAGGTCGCGATTGATCACCGTTCCGAATTACTGGCAGGGGTTTCAACCCTTATCGCCGCCCGCGAAACCATAGTCACAGAGCTTCATGCCATGGGATTAACCACAATCCCAAGTAGCGCTAACTTCATTCTCTTCACAGGTTTTAAGCAAGAAGCGCCACAACTATGGTCTGCCATGCTTGAAAAGGGTGTTCTGATTAGAGATGTGGGATTATCAGGGTACTTAAGAGTCACCATTGGCAATGACGCCGAAAATCAATTGTTTATTTCAGCCCTCAAAGAGCTCATTTAAAGGAGATACCCATGAGAACAGCACGCGTCGAAAGAAAGACTAAAGAGTCGCATGTACTCGTTGAGATCAATTTAGATGGACAGGGCATCATCGATGTTGCTACAGGGGTTCCATTCTTTGATCACATGATGTCTCAATTGGGTAAGCACTCTGGTTTTGATTTAACGGTAAAGACAACCGGTGATGTTGATGTTGACTCGCACCACACAGTCGAAGATACCTCTTTAGCTTTTGGCCAAGCACTGCGCGAAGCGTTGGGGGATAAGGCGGGCATTCGTCGCTTTGGTGACTCGATGGTTCCCTTGGATGAGGTTCTTGTTCAAGCGGCGGTAGATCTTTCAGGTCGTCCTTACCTTGTTCACCGTCAGCCAGAGATTGTTGAACTTATTGGAACCTTTGATACGACACTTGGAAAGCACATTTGGGAATCAATCGTTGCAGAGGCGCGCATCGCGCTTCACATTCGCGTTTTAGAAGGTCGTAACGCGCACCACGTATTTGAAGCACAGTTCAAGGCGGTTGCTCGTGCATTGCGTGATGCAGTCTCTCTTGATGGAAGAGTTGCAGGAATCCCATCGACTAAAGGTTCTCTTTGATAGCCATTCTTGATTACGGCTCTGGAAATCTTCGATCTGCAGAGCGGGCTTTTGCAACCGCAGGAAAAGATGTTGTTGTTACATCAGATCGTTCTATTGCTTTAGAGGCAGAGGGCTTAGTTGTTCCTGGTGTTGGAGCTTTTGCTGCATGTATGAATGGATTAAATGCGATTGATGGGGCGTCAATAGTTCGTGAACGTCTTGCAAAAGAGCGACCAACTTTAGGAATCTGCATTGGTATGCAAATTATGTTTAGCGAAGGAACTGAACATGCAGAAACTGGCTCACATGCCGGTATTGGTGTTTGGGACGGAGTCGTTTCACAACTAGATGCGCCGATCTTGCCGCACATGGGTTGGAACACAGTTGAAAGTGATTCTGCTTCAGTTTTATTCAAAGGGGTCGAAACGGAGTCCTTTTACTTTGTGCACTCGTATGCTGCAAAGAATGCCGTTGGAAAAACACAGGCGTGGAGCTCCCATGGCGAGAAATTCCTAGCTGCAGTCGAAGATGGTTATGTCAGCGCCACACAGTTTCACCCAGAAAAATCCGGAGCTGCAGGGTTGGCATTAATTAAGAATTGGGTGGGATCACTATGAGTTATCTAGAACTATTACCAGCGGTTGATGTGAAGGATGGCCGCGCGGTTCGATTGGTTCAGGGCGAGCTTGATAAAGAAAGTGTTTACGGCGCTCCGCTTGATGTGGCGCTCGAATTTCAAGCTGCAGGAGCTGAATGGCTACACCTGGTAGATCTTGATGCAGCTTTTGGTCGTGGCGAAAACTCTGCATTGTTAGCAGAGGTTGTTGGAAAGTTAGATATCAAAGTAGAACTTTCAGGTGGAATTCGCGATGATGAATCTTTGCGACGCGCTCTTGCTACAGGTTGTCGCCGAGTTAATTTAGGAACTGCAGCGTTAGAAGATCCAGAATGGACCGCACGTGTAATTGCAGAACATGGCGATCGAATCGCTGTCGGTCTTGATGTTCGAGGCCATACCTTGGCCGCCCGCGGTTGGACCAAAGAGGGTGGAGATTTATTTGAAACCTTGCAACGTTTAGATCGCGATGGTTGTGCACGTTATGTTGTTACAGATGTAGCTAAGGATGGAACTTTGGCTGGCCCAAATATTGAGCTACTGAAATCGGTATGTGCCGCAACAAACAAACCAGTAATCGCGAGCGGTGGTATCTCTTCTTTAGATGACATTGCGGCTCTTGCTGCTCTTCGAAGCACAGGCGTTGAAGGAGCGATCGTTGGAAAAGCTTTATATGCAGGAAAGTTCACTTTGGAGGAAGCGTTAAGGGTAAGCGGTAAATGACACTTTCGGTCCGAATAATCCCTTGTTTAGATGTCACCGATGGTCGAGTGGTTAAAGGTGTTAATTTCACAGATTTAGTGGATGCTGGCGATCCGGTTGAAATGGCATCGTTGTACAACACTGAAGGTGCAGATGAGTTAACTTTCTTAGACATTTCAGCAAGCGTTGCTGGTCGCGAAACAACCCTTGATGTTGTTCGACGAACTGCAGAGCAAGTGTTTATTCCGCTAACAGTTGGTGGTGGCATTAGATCGGTTGAGGATGTCGATCGTTTACTGCGTGCAGGTGCTGACAAGGTTTCGATCAATACATCCGCGTTAGCTCGTCCTCAATTGATCGCTGAAATCGCTGATCGCTTTGGTTCGCAGGTATTGGTTCTTTCAGTAGATGCTCGTCGTGCGCGCACTGAATCAGGGTTTGAAGTAACAACACACGGCGGCCGCCAAAGCGCCGGAGTTGACGCACTTGCTTGGGTTGAACAGGCATGTGCTTTAGGTGTTGGCGAAATTCTTCTTAATTCAATGGATGCCGACGGAACCCGGGCTGGATATGACATCGGAATGATTACCGCCGTTCGCGCAGTATCTAAGGTTCCTTTGATCGCCAGTGGAGGAGCGGGGGCACTTGAAGATTTCTCCGCCGCTTTGGATGCTGGGGCCGATGCTTTGCTGGCGGCAAGTGTTTTTCACTTCGGAGTCCATCGAATCGGAGATGTGAAAAGGTATCTGGGCAAGCACAATTATCCAGTGCGCGCCGTGACCGCCTAGTAAGGCAGAATAAGCACATGACAACTTTGGATCCGCAGGTAGCTGCACTTTTGAAGGATCCAGATGCATTAATCCCTGCGATTGTTCAGGATTCAACGAGCAAAGAAGTGTTGATGTTGGCGTACATGAACGCTCAATCCCTTGAACTGACGTTGACGACTGGAAAAGCAACCTATTGGTCTCGCAGTAGAAATGAGTTGTGGGTTAAAGGTGCAACATCTGGCCACTTTCAAGATGTTCAATCAATCGCATTAGATTGCGATGGAGATGCCCTGATTCTTCAAGTGATTCAAACCGGTGCGGCTTGCCACACAGGGGATCGAAGCTGCTTTCACACTCCGCTAGAAATGCGATCGTAAGGATGAATCTCGAAGAGTTTCGTGCATACGCAAAGGTTTCAAATGTCATCCCTGTATCGCGCAAACTACTGGCAGATTCTGAAACACCGTTGGGTGTCTATAAGAAGTTAGCAAAGAACGCAGCTAATACATTTCTTCTAGAATCTGCTGAACATGGTGGTGCATGGTCTCGATACTCCTTTATTGGAGTCCGTAGCGAAGCAACTTTGAGTGAAAAAGATGGTGTGGCGTATTGGCAAGGAACTGCGCCAGCAGGTGCGCCAACAGGAATCGATCCTCTAGAAGCATTGCGGTTATCTGCAGCTCATTTGAAATCACCCAAGATCCCTGGCTTGCCACCATTAACCGGTGGCTTAGTTGGGTTCATGGGGTATGACGTAGTTCGACGTCTAGAAAAACTGCCATCACTGGCTCACAAAGATCTTCCGCTTCCTGAACTTTCCTTTATGTTAACAAGTGATCTAGCGGTGATGGATCACAGCGATGGCACCATCACATTAATTGCAAATGCAATTAATTGGGATGGCAGCGATGATCGAATAGATGAGGCGTATGCATCATGCATCGAACGACTAGACCGAATGCAGTCGGACTTATCGAATTCATTGCCAGGTGATGCTGCTGCGATTCCAGATTTTTCATTGCCTGATTACACAGGAAATATTTCAGCAGATGATTACAAGAAGAACATCGCGCAAGTGAAGGAAGAAATCCTTGCTGGTGAAGCTTTTCAAGTGGTTTTATCTCAGCGCTTTGCAATGCCTTGTACAGCCGATGCAATCGATGTGTACAGAATGCTACGTCTCAACAATCCATCTCCATACATGTACTTATTCCGCTTTACCGACGGAATTGAAATTGTTGGCTCAAGTCCAGAGGCATTAGTTAAAGTTAATCAAGAGGATGTGATGATTCATCCAATTGCAGGAACACGTAAGCGTTCTGCAAACCCTGAAGAAGATCATCGCCTGGGTGAGGAGCTGTTAGCCGATCCTAAGGAACGCGCAGAACACTTGATGCTCGTTGATCTTGGTAGAAATGATTTGGGTCGAGTCTGTTCTGCTGGAAGTGTTGAGGTTGTCGACTTCATGCACATTGAGCGTTACTCACATGTCATGCATATTGTCTCTACCGTTATTGGAAAACTTTCGAAGAGCGCTACTCCAGTGGATGCGCTGTTTTCGGTATTTCCTGCAGGAACTTTGTCAGGTGCTCCAAAACCCCGTGCCATGGAAATCATTGAAGAGCTCGAGACAACCCGTCGCGGTGTGTACGGTGGCATTGTTGGTTACATCGATTTCACAGGAAATCTTGATACATGCATCGCAATCAGAACTGCATTGCTCCATAAGGGCACCGCATATGTTCAAGCAGGTGCAGGTGTTGTAGCAGATTCAGATCCCGAATCTGAGAATCAAGAGTGCCGCAATAAAGCCGCAGCGGTTTTGACCGCAGTGCATGCAGCAAATCGATTGGCGCAATCCTCATGAATGATTTCTTGCCCGTATTGATCTCGCTCATTGTTGTTTTCGCAGTGGTGATTGTGATTTCAAAGCGATTCAATCTCTCATCTCGTTATGAGCGCAAACCACGGCAACTCAACACCTGGAGTTCGCTAGATCACGGAATCGATCCAACTTCGGATGAAAAGCTATGAGCGTTTTAGATTCGATCATTGAAGGCGTGCGCGAAGATTTGGCGGCTCGACGAATCCCCATGGGGAAGTTACACGAGGCGCTTGAAGTAGCCCCAGCGGTTCGTGATTGTCTTCCGCATTTATTGTCTGAACAAATCTCATTAATTGCCGAGGTGAAGCGCTCTTCACCGAGCAAGGGATCTCTTGCATCGATCACCGATCCAGCTGGACTGGCAGCGCAGTATGAAGAAGCCGGCGCACATGTGGTGAGTGTTTTAACTGAGCAACGCCGTTTTGGGGGATCGCTTGCAGATCTTGATGCGGTAAGAAAAGCGGTAGATCTACCAATCCTTCGCAAGGATTTCATGATTGATGATTACCAATTTTATGAAGCACGAGCACATGGCGCAGATGTCGTTCTATTGATCGTTGCCGCCTTAAGTAAGAATCAGTTGGATGATTACTTTCATTTAGCCAAAGAATTGGGAATGCGATCATTAATCGAAGTTCACACCCATGATGAGTTAGAGCGAGCACTTGAAATCTCTCCGGACATTATTGGAGTTAACTCACGAAATTTAAAGACTTTGGATGTTGATGCACAGGCATTTGCTGAATTAATTCCTCAGATTCCTTTGACAATTGCACGAGTGGCAGAATCTGGAATTTCAACTCGCCAAGAGGTCGAGTTTGCTCAACAGTGTGGAGCGACAGCGATTCTGGTGGGCGAAGCCCTCGTTCGCTCGGGATCTCCATCAGTTGCGATCGACCAATTGCTCGGTAGGCTTTAACTATGAGCAGCGCGGGGCACTTCGGAGAGTACGGCGGGCGCTTCGTGCCCGAAGCCCTAATTGGCGCACTGAACGAACTCGAGATCGCTCACAACACTGCGCAACAAGATCCACAATTTTTAGCTGAATTAGCCGAACTTCATAAGAGTTATACCGGTCGTCCAAGCATCATCACCGAAGCAAAGCGATTTTCAGAGCATGCAGGTGGTGCTCGAATATTCCTCAAGCGCGAAGATCTCAATCACACCGGTTCACACAAGATCAATAATGTTTTAGGTCAGGCATTACTTACTAAGCGCATGGGCAAGAAGCGCATCATCGCTGAAACCGGCGCCGGACAGCATGGTGTTGCGTCAGCAACTGCAGCTGCATTGATGGGTCTTGATTGCGTTGTGTACATGGGCGAAGAGGACACACGTCGTCAAGCGCTCAACGTTGCTCGTATGAAATTGCTGGGTGCTGAAGTTGTTCCTGTTACCTCCGGATCTCGCACTTTGAAGGATGCAATCAATGAGGCGATGCGTGATTGGGTAACTAATGTTGCCGACACACATTACTTATTGGGAACCGTAGCTGGTCCGCATCCTTTTCCAACCATGGTTCGTGATTTCCACAAAGTAATTGGCGAAGAAGCGCGCGAACAAATGCTCGCACTAACCGGAAGATTGCCAGATGCGATCTTGGCATGTGTTGGCGGCGGATCAAATGCGATTGGAATCTTTAATGCATTTATCCCTGATGCAGGGGTACGACTTATTGGTCTTGAAGCCGGTGGTGATGGCGTAGAAACTGGACGTCACGCAGCAACAATTACGGGTGGAACCCCAGGGGTTTTGCACGGAACTCGTTCCTATGTTTTGCAAGATGCAAATGGTCAAACCGTCGAATCACATTCGATCTCTGCAGGTTTGGATTACCCAGGTGTAGGTCCAGAGCATGCTTACTTACATGACATAGGTCGCGCTGAGTACCGTGCGATTAATGATGATGCGGCAATGGCGGCATTTTCATTGCTCAGCAGAACGGAAGGCATAATTCCTGCAATTGAAACCGCTCACGCTTTAGCCGGTGCGATTCTTGTTGGAAAAGAGCTAGGACCACAAGCAAATTTGTTAATAAACCTTTCCGGTCGCGGTGATAAAGATGTACAAACCGCCGCTGAATACTTTGGAATTCCACTGTAATGACACAACTTGATGCGGTTATGGCAAAGGTCCGTGCAGAAAATCGTGCGGCGTTAATCGCATACATTCCCGCAGGTTTTCCATCGCAACAGGGTTGCGCGAAAGCAATTCAGGCTTTGGCCGCTGCGGGCGTAGATGCAATTGAAATTGGTTTTCCATATAGCGATCCAGTTATGGATGGACCTGTAATTCAAGAAGCGGCTGAGATTTCTCTTAAGGGTGGAACCAATGCCGCAGATGTATTTGCGGCTCTCAAGGTTGCAACGGACACAGGTGTTGCTGCAGTAGTCATGACATATTGGAATCCCATCGAACGATATGGCGTCGATGAGTTTGCGCAATCAATCGCAGACAACGGGGGATCGGGTGTTATTACCCCAGATCTAACAATTGAAGAGTCTGATCGTTGGCTCGCAGCGACCAACAAGAGCAAGATCAATCCAATTTATGTAGTCGCACCAAGCACCAGTGATTCACGATTAGCAGATGTCACTGCAAAGACCGGTGGATTTGTATATGCGGCAAGCTTGATGGGTGTTACCGGAACGCGAACTAGCGTTTCATCCGATGCGAGCAATCTGGTTTCTCGTGTTCGTTCAGTTACAGAACTTCCGATTTCGGTAGGCCTGGGAGTCTCAACACGCGAACAAGCAAAATCACTTGCCGCATACGCCGATGGCGTCATTGTAGGATCGGCATTTATTAAATTACTTCTTGAAGCAAAAAGTGAGCAAGATGGGTTGGATGCGATTTCACATCTGGCCAAAGAGCTAGCTCTAGGAGTTCGTGAGGGTCGATGAAAACTTTTCTTGTTAAGAATCAGCCATGGATAACGTTGATTGGTCGTCTTGTTCTTGGCGGAGTTCTCTTGGTTGCTGGCGGCCTCAAAGTTGGCAAACCAACTGAATCTGCCAACGCGACCGCTGCGTACAAAATTTTGCCTACGGAGTTAGCTCATCTAGTTGGCTACGCCTTGCCATGGCTTGAGGTTGCCGTTGGGTTACTTCTCATTGTTGGAATTATGGTCCGGCTTTCGGCAGTGTTTAGCGGAGTCCTGATGGTTGTCTTCATCGGAGCGATCGCTTCTGTTTGGGCTCGCGGCCTATTAATCGATTGTGGTTGCTTCGGTGGTGGAGGCGAAATAGACCCATCTTTGAAGTCTCAGGTTCATCGCGCTTATTTCACAGAAATCATGCGGGATTTCGGCTTGGCTCTCACCGCCCTTTATCTATACCTTTTCCCATACGGAAAGCTCAGTATTGAAAAACCAGCTCAACCAATCGAGGAGTAATAATGGCAAAGCAAGCTGCAAAGAGCACAGATAACACGACCCGTTGGATCGTCATCGCGATGGTTGCGCTGGTTGTTGTTACCGGAGTTGTTTTCTCACTCTTTAGCCAAAACAACAAAGAGAGCGCTTCACTTGCAGGCTTAGATGGAACAACGCTAAAGCCAGCGATTACTTCAACTATTGATACAGCAAACGGTTCAGCGATTTCCTTTGATAACGGTGCCGCCACAACTATTGATGTTTGGGAAGATCCACAGTGCCCAGTGTGTAAGTTATTTGCTGATGCAAATGGTCCATACCTCGAGTCACTAGTTCGCGAGAAGAAGGCGAATGTTCGTTACCACGTCCTTTCTTTCCTAGGCGATGAGTCAGTGCGTGCAGCCAATGCTTCATTCTGTGCAGCAGATGAAGGTCAGTACTTAGATTTCCACAAGGCTCTTTACGCAGTTCAATCTCCGCTAGAAAACTCTGGTTTCTGGAGCAACGAAACACTTGTCAAGATGGGCAAGAAGATTGGCATTACATCTACAACATTTGAAAACTGTGTTAACAAGGGCTCAAAGGTTGATCTAGTCCAAGCAAATTACGATTCGATGAGCAAGTTTGGCGTTCAAGGAACTCCAACAATCTTTATCAATGGTAAGAAGTGGGAGCGTTCACAAAACGCATTCGTACTTGATGAGTTCAAATCAGCTGTTGAGGCTGGCTAAAACTTGCTTCTTGCTTTTCCAACTCCAGCACGCTCGGTGCTGGAGCTTGGTCCTTTAACTATCCACTATTACGCCCTGTGCATCATCACCGGAATCGCGATAGCTATTTGGTTAGGCGGAAAGCGTTTCAACTTTAAAACAGTTCAGGGTCAATCGATAGTCTCCGAAGTTGCAATCGTCGCTGTTCCTTCTGGAATTATTGGTGGGCGGATTTACCATGTGATTTCCTCGCCGAATGCATACTTTGGTCAAGGTGGAGAACCACTTAATGCCTTCAAGATTTGGGAGGGCGGCCTAGGCATTTGGGGAGCAATCTCAATTGGATTGCTAGGCGCGTACCTTCGTTATAGATCCCTTGCTCGCACTCTCGATCTTCCATCCTTTGCTGTCTTTGCAGATGCATTAGCTCCTGGAATTTTGCTGGCACAAGCGATTGGTCGTTTTGGTAATTGGTTTAACGGCGAACTCTTTGGAAAACCTCTTGATACTTGGTGGGCGGTTGATATTCCGATGAGGTATCGACCAAATGGGTACAGCCAGTTTGAATCATTTCATCCAACATTCTTATATGAAGCGATCTGGTGCACCGTCATTGCCATTGTGATCCTTAAATTTGGAAATAAGCTAAAAGCAGGTCAAGCCTTTGCTCTATATGTCGCAAGCTATTGCCTAGGACGATTCTTCATCGAATTAATTCGCATTGATACCGCCAATACCATCGCAGGCTTACGTGTAAATGTGTGGGTGAGTGTGGTTGTTGGGGCAGGGGCAGCGCTCTATTTCGCTCGCGCCTCTAAAAAGATTTAGTAACTCTCGGGTAGGCTAAACAACATGAGCCTAGAAGAGGTCTACCAAAGAAATCTCCAACACCGCACTCATCGTGCTGGTTGGCTTCGTGCTGCAGTTCTTGGAGCAAATGATGGTCTTGTTTCCACCGCTGCATTGATGATTGGTGTTGCTGCTGCAGGCAAGCAGGATTTTCTTGTTACTGCGGGAGTCGCAGGAATAACCGCAGGTGCGATGTCTATGGCGGTGGGCGAGTACATCTCAGTTCGCTCGCAAAATGATATTGAGGAATCAGATCGACTGATCGAGATCGCACATCTTGAGGCCGATCCAGATGCAGAACTTAAAGAGTTGCAGCACATTTATATAGATCGCGGATTGACCCCAGAACTCGCACTTCAGGTTGCACTTGAAATGCACCGCAAAGATCCACTGGAAGCACATCTGCGTGATGAGTTAGGCCAGCATCCAAACACTAAAGCGCGACCAATTCAGGCGGCTATCGCTTCTGCTATCTCATTCACTCTTGGCGGGCTAGTTCCATTTGCTGGAGCTTTTGCTCCTACCCTTGGCACAAAGGCGTGGAGCATCGTGATCTTCACCCTTGCAGGTTTGGTGCTTACAGGCGTGGTTTCGGCAAGGACGGCTGGTTCAAAGATTCTTTCTCCGACCCTTCGAGTGCTGATTGGTGGTTCACTGGGTATGGCGATCACCGCAGGAATCGGCAAAATCGCCAATATTTCCGGGCTGTAACTTCCTGAGCTCTAGGGCTTCACTTTTGCTCTCTTGTTGCTACGATTTCGACCTTAAAGCACGGCAGTACGGGCCAAGGATGTCCCTTCATTTGTAAGGACTAATCCGTAGGAGCGCGCCCATGGCACTTGCATCCAATTATCCACAAGCACAGGGACTTTATGACCCTGCTCAAGAACATGATGCTTGCGGCGTTGCCATGGTTGCCACGCTCAATAAGGTTGCAACTCACGAGATCGTGTCACAAGCACTAACAGCTTTGCGCAATATGGAACATCGCGGTGCTTCCGGTGCAGAGCCAGATAGCGGCGATGGTGCGGGAATCCTTATTCGAATTCCAGATGCTTACTTTCAGGCCGTTGTAGATTTTAAACTTCCTGCGGCGAATGCATATGCAACAGGAATCGCATTCATCGCTAAAGGCGCAGATGTAAAGGGTGCGATTGCCCAGCTTGCCGATGAGGAAGGCCTTGTCGTACTTGGATGGCGCGAAGTTCCGATTAACTCGTCATCTTTGGGCAAGACCGCTTTGTCAGTAATGCCAGATTTTCATCAACTATTTCTAGCCGGAAAAAATGGCGAGACCGGAATTGAGTTAGATCGTTTAGCTTTCTGTCTGCGCAAGCGTGCCGAGCATGGTTTAGATCTGTACTTCCCATCATTGTCATCGCAGACAATTGTTTACAAGGGAATGCTTACAACTGGACAGCTAGAAGAGTTCTTCCCAGAGCTCTCAGATGAAAGAGTTGCATCTCCATTAGCGCTGGTTCACTCACGTTTTTCTACAAATACTTTTCCATCATGGCCACTTGCACACCCATATCGATTTATTGCGCACAACGGTGAAATCAACACAGTTAAGGGAAACCGAAATTGGATGCGCGCTCGCGAATCATTGCTGCAAAGCGATTTGATTCCTGGTGATCTGAAGCGTTTATTCCCAATCGTAGAAATGTCGGGCTCGGACTCTGCCTCATTTGATGAGGTTCTCGAACTTCTGTACTTAGGTGGTCGGTCACTTCCACATGCGGTCTTGATGATGATTCCAGAAGCATGGGAGAACCATGCAACGATGCCGCAGAACCGTCGTGATTTCTACGCTTTCCACGCATCGATGATGGAGCCATGGGATGGACCTGCATGCGTAACTTTCACAGATGGACATCAAGTTGGCGCGGTATTGGATCGCAATGGTTTGCGCCCATCACGTTATTGGGTAACCAAGGATGGAATGGTTGTTCTTGCATCAGAGGTTGGTGTTCTTGATATTCCAGCTGAAAATGTAGAGCGTAAGGGTCGTTTGCAGCCAGGCAAAATGTTCTTAGTTGATATCGAACAAGGCCGAATCATCGAAGATGGCGAAATCAAAGATGGTTTGGCTAATGCAGCTCCATACGGTGATTGGTTGCACGCGGGAATCATTAAGTTAAGCGAACTTCCTGCTCGCGAGCACATCGTGTATCCGCACTCATCGGTTGTCCGACGTCAACGCGCATTTGGCTATACCGAAGAAGATCTACGTATCTTGGTTACTCCGATGGCAAAGAACGGCATGGAGCCACTTGGTTCAATGGGAACCGATACTCCGATCGCAGCGCTGTCAGAGAAGCCACGTTTAATCTTTGATTACTTCTCACAACTTTTTGCACAAGTAACCAATCCACCTCTGGATGCGATTCGTGAAGAGTTAGTTACAAGTCTTGGAACATCTATGGGCCCAGAGCACAACTTGTTGGATCCTGGACCAAGTAGTTGCCGACAAATTTCTTTGGCATTCCCGGTAATCGACAATGATGAACTTGCAAAGATCATTCACGTTAACGCAGATGGTGATCATCCAGGTCTAAGCGCACATGTGATTAAGGGATTGTTCAGTATCGCCGATGGGGGAGACTCGCTGCGCGAGCGTCTGAATGAGATTAAGGCAGAGGTTTCTCAAGCAATTAATGATGGTGCTCGCATTATCGTTTTGTCAGATCGTGATGGAGATGCTGAAAACGCACCGATTCCATCATTGCTTCTCACATCAGCGGTTCATCACCATTTGATCCGTGAAAAGACACGTACAAAGGTTGGCCTCGTTGTTGAAGCTGGCGATGTTCGCGAAGTTCACCATGTTGCCTTGTTGATTGGTTATGGCGCGGCATGCGTTAACCCATATCTAGCAATGGAGTCCGCTGAAGATTTAGTACTTCAAGGCGTCATCACCGGTATCACACCTGAAAAGGCTGTAAAGAACTTAATTAAGAGTCTCGGCAAGGGTGTTCTAAAGGTGATGTCCAAGATGGGAATCAGCACGATCGCCTCGTACACAGGCGCACAAGTTTTCGAAGCTATTGGTTTATCTCAAGAGGTTGTCGACGAATACTTTGTCGGAACAACTTCACGACTTGGCGGGGTTTCACTCGATGTGATCGCACAAGAAACCATTGCCCGTCACCACATCGCGTATCCACCAGGGGGTGAAGTTCCCGGAACCAAGCGACTACCAATTGGTGGCGAGTACCAGTGGCGTCGCGAAGGCGAACCGCACCTCTTTGATCCCGAGACTGTTTTTACCTTGCAGCACTCAACGCGCAATAAGCGTTATGACATCTTCAAGCGTTACACAGGACGTGTTAACGAACAAAGCAAGCGACTGATGACTTTGCGCGGTTTATTCCAATTTAAAGATGGAGTAAATCCACCAATTTCTGTTGATGAAGTTGAACCAATCAGCGCAATCATTAAGCGATTCTCAACTGGTGCAATGTCATACGGATCTGTATCTGCAGAGGTTCATGAAACATTGGCGATTGCGATGAATCGTATTGGTGGAAAATCCAATACTGGTGAAGGTGGAGAAGAGCCAGAGCGCTTTATTCCGATGGCAAATGGTGATTCCAAGCGTTCTGCGATCAAGCAGGTTGCATCAGGACGCTTTGGTGTCACTAGTAATTACCTAGTTAATAGCGATGATATTCAGATCAAAATCGCACAGGGTGCAAAGCCTGGCGAGGGTGGTCAGTTGCCTGGTAACAAGGTGTATCCATGGATCGCTAAGGCGCGTTATTCAACACCTGGCGTTGGTCTTATTTCACCACCACCGCATCACGATATTTATTCAATTGAAGATCTTGCGCAACTTATTCACGATCTTAAAAATGCAAATAAGAATGCACGTGTTCACGTCAAGCTTGTTGCTGAAGTTGGAGTTGGAACTGTTGCCGCGGGTGTCTCGAAGGCGCACGCAGATGTTGTTTTGATTTCTGGTCATGATGGTGGAACAGGTGCTTCACCTCTTACATCTCTTAAGCATGCAGGTGCACCTTGGGAGCTAGGTCTAGCTGAAACTCAACAGACCTTGTTGCTCAATGGTTTGCGTGATCGCATCGTTGTTCAAGCAGATGGACAGTTAAAGACTGGGCGAGATGTTGTTATTGCAGCCCTACTTGGCGCCGAAGAGTATGGCTTTGCAACCGCACCACTAGTTGTATCGGGTTGCATCATGATGCGCGTATGCCACTTGGATACATGTCCAGTAGGCGTTGCAACGCAGAACCCAGAGCTTCGTAAGAAGTTCAGCGGTAAGCCAGAGTTTGTTGAAACCTTCTTTGAATATATTGCTGAAGAGGTTCGTGAAATCTTGGCACAGCTTGGTTTCAGAACTCTTCAAGAAGCAATTGGCCATGTTGAATTCCTTGATACTCGCAAGGCTGTCGATCACTGGAAGGCATCAGGATTAAACCTTGAGCCTCTGTTGGTTCGCCCAGATGTAGACAGCGCGCTTCACAACACAGTTAAGCAGGATCATGGTTTAGATGCGGCTCTTGATAACAAGTTGATTGAACTTGCTCAACCAGCGCTCACAAAGGGCGAAGCGGTAAAGATCGATCTACCTGTACGAAATGTGAACCGTACCGTCGGAACAATGCTTGGTGCTGAAGTAACACGTAAGTACGGCGCTGAAGGTTTACCTGCCGGAACTATCGATGTCACTTTGCATGGATCTGCGGGTCAATCACTTGGTGCATTTATTCCTCAGGGCGTAGCAATCCGTCTCTATGGAGATTCCAACGATTACGTCGGTAAGGGAATTTCAGGTGGTCGAGTCGTTGTTCGTCCCGATGTTAAGGCGAGCTTCCCATCACAGGACAATGTGATTGCAGGAAACGTAATTGGTTACGGCGCAACCGCCGGAGAAATCTTTATTCGTGGAGTCGTGGGAGAGCGTTTCTGTGTCCGTAACTCAGGCGCCCTTGCGATCGTTGAAGGTATTGGCGATCACGGTTGCGAATACATGACGGGCGGAACCGTTGTTGTTCTAGGGCGTACTGGTCGCAACATCGCTGCAGGTATGTCTGGTGGACGTGCATATGTTCTTGACCTTGATGCTGCAAATGTAAATGCAGATATGGTCGATGTACTAGCCGTTCCTGATGATCAGAAAGAGATCCTCAAGGACCATATTTCAAAGTACTTTGCAGAGACAGGATCTGAAATCGCTCAAGGGCTTTTGAAGGATTGGGATAAGGGAGTTTCCCGAATCTCATTGATCATGCCGCGTGACTATGCACGTGTACTTGCCGCGATGGAGCGTGCAACACGTGAAGGCTTACCGGTTGATGCGTTAGTTATGGAGGTTGCAGCAAATGGCTGATCCAAAGGGTTTTATGACAACGCCACGCGAAACTCCAAAGCGTCGCCCGGTTGATGTTCGCATCAAAGATTGGCGCGAAGTGTATGAACCACAGAGCTTCGAACATCTTCAAAAGCAAGCAGGACGTTGCATGGATTGCGGTATTCCGTTTTGCCACAATGGGTGCCCGCTCGGAAATTTGATTCCTGAATGGAATGATTTGATGTACCGTGGCGATAAGAATGAAGCGATTGATCGCCTGCATGCAACCAATAACTTCCCAGAGTTCACCGGTCGCCTATGTCCTGCTCCTTGTGAAACCGCATGCGTTGTAGGCATTAATCGTGACGCGGTAACAATTAAGCAGATCGAACTTCGCACAATTGAAGAGGCTTTTGGCGCAGGAAATGTAAAGCCCATGGCACCAGATCGCCTTACAGGTAAGACGATCGCCGTTATTGGTTCAGGCCCAGCTGGATTAGCTGCTGCTCAGCAATTGACTCGCGCTGGTCACACAGTTGCGGTTTACGAACGTGCAGACAAGATCGGCGGATTGTTGCGTTACGGAATTCCAGAGTTCAAAATGGAAAAGCACATTCTTGATCGTCGTTTAGAACAAATGGAAAAAGAGGGAACTCGTTTCCGTCCAGGTGTAGATGTTGGAAATGAACTCACTGGATCTGATCTGCGAAAGAAGTACGACGCAGTTGTTTTAGCTGTCGGATCAACACAGTGGCGCGATCTTTCAATCAAGGGTCGTGATTTAAAGGGCATTTATCAGGCGATGGAGTTCTTGCCATGGGGCAACAAGCAGGCACTTGGTGAGATTGAAACTCCACCGATCAATGTTGCAGGTAAGCATGTTGTCATTCTTGGCGGCGGAGACACAGGTGCAGATTGCTTGGGTACATCTATTCGCCAAGGCGCAGCAAGTGTGACTCAACTTGAGATCATGCCGCGTCCAACAGATGAGCGACCATCCGGGCAACCATGGCCGACTTACCCAATGATTTATCGCGTCTCTAGCGCACATGAAGAAAAAGACAATCGCATGTTCTCTGTCAGCACCGAAGAGTTCTTGGGGGATGGTCAAGGAAATCTTCGTGCAATCAAGATTGTTGAAACCCAATTTGTGAATGGAAAGTTTGAACCTGTTCCAGGTACTGAAAAAGAGATTCCATGTGACTTTGTTTTCATGGCGATGGGCTTTACTGGTCCTGAAAAATCATCGTTGATCACGCAGCTATCAGTCGAACTAGATGATCGTGGCAATATCAAGCGCGATGAAAACTTCCAAACATCTGAAGAAGGAATCTTCGTCGCAGGTGATGCTGGTCGCGGTCAATCGCTGATCGTGTGGGCAATCGCTGAAGGTCGAAGTGCAGCAGCTGCAGTTGATAAATATCTCACTGGGCGCACCCAACTTCCTGCGCCTATCGAGCCAACCGACCGTCCACTAATGGTTTAAGGTACATACATGCGTAGAGCGAAAATAGTTTGCACGATGGGTCCAGCGGTTGAATCTCCAGAGAAGGTAAAGGAGCTCATCGAGGCGGGCATGAATATGGCCCGTCTGAACCTGTCACATGGCGGATATGACGAGCACCAAAACCGTCTTGATCGAGTCCGCGAAGCTGCAAAGGCTGCTGGAAAGCCGGTAGCGGTCCTGGTCGACCTACAAGGTCCCAAGATTCGTTTAGCTCGTTTTGCAAATGGCCCACATGAATTAGAACGTGGAGACATTTTTACTATTACAACTGATGAGGTTGAGGGCACCAAGGATCGCGTTGGTACTACCTATAAAGGTTTGCCGGGGGATTGCAAGCCTGGAGATCGAATTCTTATCGATGATGGAAAAGTAACTGTTGAAGTTGTCGAAGTTAAGGGTAATGATGTTATTACCACCGTGATTCAACCAGGTGCGGTCAGCAACAACAAGGGAATCAATCTTCCAGGTGTTGCCGTTTCTGTTCCTGCATTATCTGAAAAAGATATTGAAGATCTTCGTTGGGGAATGCGTGCCGGTGCGGATTTCATTGCGCTGTCATTTGTACGCAACGCGGCCGATGTAGATGATGTGCACCGAATCATGGATGAAGTTGGTTTCCGTATTCCTGTAATTGCAAAGATTGAAAAGCCACAAGCGGTAGAAAATCTAGAAGAGATCGTTGCTGCCTTCGATGGCATCATGGTTGCCCGTGGCGATCTTGGCGTGGAGCTTCCCATTGAAGAGGTCCCTCTAGTTCAAAAGCGTTGCATCGAATTAGCTCGTGAAGCTGCAAAGCCGGTAATTGTTGCAACCCAAATGCTTGATTCAATGATTACAAACTCATCTCCAACTCGCGCTGAAGCAACAGATTGCGCTAACGCAGTTCTTGATGGTGCAGATGCGTTGATGTTGTCAGGTGAAACCTCAGTCGGAGCTTTTGCAATTGAAGCGGTACGAACAATGGCTCGAATCATTGCTCGTACTGAAGAGGGCGGATTTGAAATGATCCGTGCTTTGCGTACAACACCTAAGACAAAGGGTGGTGCAATTACACGTGCTGCCGCTGAAGTAGGTTCAATTGTTGGCGCAAAGTACTTAGTTACTTTCACGCAATCAGGTGATTCAGCTCGCCGCATGGCACGTCTGCGTTCACCTATTCCTATCCTTGCCTTTACACCTGAGGTTGGAACTTATAACCGTCTTGCCTTGTCATGGGGCGTAGAGCCAGAGGTAACCCCAATGGTCAAGCACACCGATGAAATGGTGAAGCAGGCAGACACCTTGTTGATTCAATCTGGTCGCGCTCATGAGGGTGAAAATGTCGTCATCGTCGCTGGATCACCTCCAGGAATTCCTGGCTCAACTAACGCTATGCGTGTTCACCGCGTAGGCGATGCAGTTGGCGGCGTAGTACCTGCATACCGCTAAGATTGCCCAACAGAAAGCCTCGGTACTCCAACGGTAGAGAGGGCAGTCTCAAACACTGCATAGTGTCGGTTCGAATCCGACTCGGGGCACTCACGTAGCACTTCCTGGAAGGGAGAATCGACTATGACAGTTCGGATTCTCGTTGCAGAAGATGAAACTTTAATCCGCATGGATCTTGTAGAAATGTTGCAAGCAGCTGGGTATGAAGTTGTTGCACAAGCTACAAATGGTCAAGAGGCGATTGATTTAGCCACAGAACACAAACCAGATCTAGCGATTCTTGATGTAAAGATGCCGGTACTAGATGGAATCTCTGCAGCGGAAAAAATCATTGAGATCGCTCCTGTATTGATGCTGACCGCGTATTCACAAAAAGAGCTTGTAGATCGAGCACGTGATGCCGGCGTCATGGCTTATGTGGTTAAGCCATTTACTATCGGCGATTTAATGCCAGCTATTGAAATTGCAATTAGTCGTCATACCCAGATGAAATCTCTGGCAGATGAAGTTGCTGATCTGCATGATCGTCTTGAGACCCGCAAGCTCATCGATCGTGCAAAGGGCTTGCTGATGAAGGCGCTCAACCTGTCCGAACCTGAAGCTTTCTCATGGATTCAGAGGGCAGCTATGGATCGACGATTAACTATGAAAGAGGTCGCGGAGGCGGTTATTAACCCCAACGCAGTTCCCGACAAGTAGCTCTCAGGCCTGTCTCAATAGGTGATACCGCCATCCCATTTATAACGAAACCGAGACAATTTAAGCGTGGCCACGCCTTGTCTTACGCTCACCCCTGGCATTACTCTTTCAACCTCCCTGTCCCGGGACACATGAACAGGAAAGGCACTACATATGAAGAAGAATCGCGTTCTCGCGGTTGTAGCTGCCGTAGCTATCGCAACATCATCATTCGTTGCATTCGCTCCGTCAGCATCAGCTGCTTGCTCAAGCAAGCTAAAGATTGCATACCAGGGTCCACTAACAGGTCCTGAAGCTGCACTAGGTATCAACGAGCTTAACGGTGTGAAGTTCGCACTAAAGAAGTTCCTCGCAGCAAACAAGTCAGCAAATGTTGACCCAGTTGTTTACGAAGTAGATGACCAGGGAGATCCAGCAGTTGCTGGTCCAATCGCACCTAAGGTTGCGGCTGAAGAGTGCGTAGTAGCACTTGTTGGTCCTGCTTACTCAGGCGCATCAAAGGTTTCACTACCTGTGTACCTATCAGCTGGTCTACCAATCATCACACCATCAGCAACAAACCCAACACTTCCTACATTTGGTAAGGAAATCTTCCACCGCGCAGTTCTAACAGATGACTACCAGGGTCCAGCTCTAGCTCGCCTTGTAACATCAAAGGTTAAGAACGCTAAGGTGTTCTTGGTTAACGATGCATCAGACTACGCAGTTGGTCTACAGAAGACTGTAGATATCACACTTGCTGGTCGCGTTGTTGGTAAGGATGTAACACCAACAGGTACAACAGACTTCACTGCAACAATTGCAAAGATCAAGAAGTCAAAGGCAACAGCAGTGATCTACTCAGGTTACTTCTCACAGGCTGCAGTATTCGTAAAGCAGCTACGTGACTCAGGTTCAAAGATTGTCTTCGCTTCAGGCGACGGTACTCTTGACAACCAGTTCATCAAGCTAGCTCGCAAGGCAGCAGAAGGTGTTCTACTTTCAGCTCCAGCGATCCCAATGGAGACAGCTTCTCCAAAGCTTGCTGCTGAGATGGTAAAGGCTGGTTGGACACCTGGTGTTTACACAACAGAGTCATACGACGCAGCTAACTTCTTCCTTGAGGCAATCAAGGCTGGAAACACAACTCGTGCAACAATCGAGAAGTACATCTCTACAAAGTCACACAAGGGTCTTTCAAAGACACTTAAGTTTGATGCTGAAGGAGAAGTTTCTGGAGCAGATGTAAACGGCTTCGTAGTGAAGAACGGAAAGCTAGTTCTTCTAGGAGCAATCAAGGCGTAATTACCAAGAAATTGGTACGTCTTTAAATAAGTACGGACAGAGTGGGTGGGATTTCCCGCCCACTCTGTCCCTTATAAAGTAAAGGTGAGAAATGGATTTTGCATTATTACGGGATGCGTTCTGGGGTTTAACCTTTGATGGCATCGCACTCGGAGCGATTTATGCTCTTATCTCACTTGGATACACCTTGGTGTACGGCGTACTGCGCCTCATTAACTTTGCCCACTCCGAAGTTTTTATGATCGGTACCTTTGCCGCACTTGTAGCCGCTTCAGGAATCATGGGAGTAAATGTTGAAGATGATCCCCGTACAGGCGGATCCATGATTTTGACCTTATTGGTCTGTTTGCTTGTTGCGATGTTGGCCTCGGCCATTACCGCTGTACTTGTAGAAATTGTTGCCTATCGTCGATTGCGTCAACGCGGAGCGACCAAGCTCGCAACTTTGATTTCAGCGATCGGTGTATCTATCTCTCTTGTTGAACTTTTCAGAATCATTACCGACTCTCTTCCTCGCGAATTTCCGCGCATTATGGAAAAGACTTTCTTATTTAGCTATGCGGGCGCTGACATCCGTAATGACAAGGTAATTGTTATTATCGCTGCAGGTTTAATGATGTTTGCACTTGAACGCTTCATCACAAAGACCCGTCTGGGCAAGGGTATTCGTGCCGTATCAATGGATGAAAACACATCAACATTGATGGGCGTAAATATCAATCGAGTCATCACAGTAACCTTCTTTGCAGGAGGTCTGATGGCAGGAGCGG
This sequence comes from Actinomycetota bacterium, assembly GCA_046052005.1. GTDB lineage: Bacteria > Actinomycetota > Actinomycetes > Nanopelagicales > Nanopelagicaceae > Planktophila. Next base: position 43,371 of record JBJONC010000001.1, on the reverse strand, counting down.
CAGCTTTCTTCTACATTCTGGTCTACGAGAACACCTCATTTAAGGTTGGTTTCTTCCTAGGAATTAGCGCATTTACCGCTGCAGTTCTGGGTGGTATCGGTAACCTCAAGGGTGCGCTCTTTGGAGGCTTTGCGCTGGGTCTTATGGAGACTTGGACATCAGCTGTCTTTGGTACCGCATGGAAGGCAGTTATTTCATTCATTATCTTGGTACTTGTTCTTCTCATTAAGCCGACCGGCTTATTTGGAGAATCAATCCAGCAAGCGAGGGTGTAATGGCAAACTTAAAGTCATCATTGAACTTGCGCGATAAAGGCGCTGAATATTGGGAGCGTTCACCAAAGTGGCGTCGTGTTGCTCTCGCCGTGTTTTTCATTGCACTTTGCTACGCATTGCCATTCCTCAATAATCCACTGATCAATACACCTGGCTCTGATTTCCAATCAGTTCTGTTCTACCCAGTAGGCATGTATGTATTAATGGCTATCGGATTGAATATCGTTGTTGGTAAGTCAGGTCTTCTCGATCTTGGCTATGTTGCTTTCTTTGCCATCGGTGCGTACACCATGGCGATTCTTGGAACCAAGACTTCCTTGAACTTCTGGGAGATCTTGCCAATCGGTGTAGGCCTAGCAATGTTGTCAGGTGTTCTGCTTGGTACACCAACACTTCGTTTGCGTGGTGACTACTTGGCGATCGTTACATTGGGCTTTGGTGAGATCGTACGTATCTTCGCCGTAAACACCGATGCGATCGGTGGCTCACGTGGAATCGCCGGTATCCCAACACCACCAGATGTTTTCAACGCTAAATTTACAATTCTGGATCCAAAGCCGTACTACTGGCTATTACTTACATTTACATTGTTAATCATCTGGATGGTTCGCCGCATGGCGGCACGTCGTCCAGGTCGCGCATGGGATGCAATCCGTCAAGATGATGATGTTGCGCAACTTATGGGAATTAACACCCGCAAGTACAAGGTGTGGGCATTTGTTTTGGGAGCTGCGGTTGCAGGAGTTGGTGGAGTCGTTTACGCATCACAGATTCTTTCAATCGTTCCCGACCAGTTCAACCTCAATATCTCGATTTTGATTCTTGCATGTGTTGTTTTCGGCGGAATTGGAAATGTGTGGGGCGTAATCCTTGGAGCGGTCCTTCTTGCGTTTACACCAGAGCGCATCCGTTTCCTAAGCCAGCCACGTATCTTGGTTTTCGGAATCGCACTTGTTGTGATGATGAACCTTCGTCCCGATGGAATCTTGCCTAAGAAGAAGCGCGAGCATTTCGATCCAAACTGGGACAAAGTTGAAGAATCTGGCGAAGGGGAGATCAAATAATGAGCGAAAATGTTCTAGAGCTTAAGAACATCACTATGAAGTTTGGTGGCGTCACCGCTCTAAATGAGGTCAACCTAGTTGTTAAGAAGGGCGAAATTCTTGCCCTAATCGGTCCTAATGGTGCTGGAAAGACAACTGTGTTCAACGTAATCACTGGTGTCTACAAGCCAACATCAGGTGACGTGGTTTTCCAAGGCGAATCAATCGTTGGAAAGAAGCGTTTCAAGATTACAAAGCTTGGTATCGCACGTACCTTCCAAAACATTCGCCTATTCGGTGAATCAACTGCGTTGGAAAATGTTGTAACTGGTGCGGATGTGCACTCAAAGAGCGGTGTTATCGGTGCGATTTTCGGTACACCTCGTTCACGTCGCGAAGAAAAAGCAAATCTAGATCGCGCTCTCGAGCTGCTTGATTTCATGGGCATCAAGAAGCGCGCTGGGCAACTTGGAAAGAACCTTCCATACGGTGATCAACGTCGTCTAGAAATCGCTCGTGCTCTAGCAACAAATCCAAAGTTACTTTTGCTCGATGAGCCTGCTGCAGGATTTAACCCTGCAGAAAAGGTTGCATTGGCAGAGACCATTAAGAAGATTCGCGACGCGGGATATACCGTGCTGCTTATCGAGCACGATATGTCACTGATTATGGGTGTCTCTGATCGAGTTGCGGTTCTCGATTTCGGAACCAAGATTGCCGATGGAACAACCACTGAAGTTCAAAACGATCCACGCGTTATCGAAGCGTATTTAGGAGCACCCGCAGATGCGTCTTGAAATTAAGGACCTACACGTCCACTACGGCAAGATTGAAGCGATTAAAGGTGTATCAATCGTTGTTAATGAAGGTGAGATCGTCACACTTATTGGTGCAAATGGTGCTGGTAAGACAACGATGCTTAAGACCATCTCTGGTCTACGCCCTGTAACAAGCGGTCAGATCCTTTTCAATGGTGAAGATATTTCCAAGATGCCAGCTTTCAAGCGTGCTGATCTTGGCCTGGCACAAGCTCCCGAAGGTCGCGGAATCTTTGTTGGTATGACTGTTTTGGAAAACCTAGAAATGGGTAAGTACAACCGCAAGGATCGCAAGAAGGAAATGGCTGAAGATCTAGAAAAGGTTTATCACCTATTTCCTCGTCTGAAGGAGCGCGCTTTCCAAGCGGGCGGAACCTTGTCAGGCGGAGAGCAGCAGATGCTTGCTATTGGTCGCGCTTTGATGTCACGTCCAAAGGTTTTGCTTCTTGATGAGCCTTCAATGGGTCTTGCACCTTTGATGATTCAAAACATCTTCAACATCATCACCGAGATTAACAAGACTGGTGTAACAATCCTTCTCGTTGAGCAGAATGCACAGCAAGCGCTACAGCGCGCACACCGTGCCTACGTTCTAGAGGTTGGAAATGTTGTGAAGGAAGCTAAGGCGTCAGATCTCTTGAATGACCCAGCGGTACGTGCGGCATACCTTGGAACTGGTGCTCACTAACTTAGAAAATAACTATCGGTCCGCAAGGATCATGCAGGTGATACGGGCAGTGCAGGTGCGCTGTCCGTTTTCATTTGTGATGACAATATCCCAGCAGCACAAGGTCTTGCCGATTGATACCGCAGTTGCAACGCCCGTAACGACACCAGTTGCAGCAGACTTGTGATGAGTTGCATTGATATCGATTCCTACAATTTTGCGATTAGCACCGGCATTGAGTTGTGTACCGATCGAACCAAGGCTTTCAGCTAAAACAACGTTAGCGCCGCCATGAAGGATTCCCATTGGTTGGGTATTTCCCTCAACTGGCATTGTGGCTACCAAACGTGTTAGCGATGCCTCTGTGATTTCAATGCCCATCTTCTTATCGAGGGCACCGGCTCCACGCTCTTTAATAATTGCAAGATAATCCGGTTCAGTCATGCGCAGAGTCTAACTGGCACTCTACGATGCATCCATGACCAAACGCCTATTACTTATCGATGGGCATTCAATGGCGTACCGGGCATTTTTTGCATTGCCCGCCGATAACTTCACCACCGCGCAGGGCCAGCACACCAATGCGATTTATGGCTTTGCAACGATGTTGCTCTCATTGCTCAGCAGCGAAAAACCGACCCATGTGGCGGTTGCCTTTGATGTCTCTCGCAAGACCTTTCGCTCTGAGATCTTTCCTGAATACAAAGCTAATCGCGCAAAGACACCGGATGAGTTTCGCTCACAGATGTCGTACCTGCACGAGCTTGTCACCGCCTTTGGAATTACATCCTTTGAGGTAGAAGGCTTTGAAGCAGATGACATCATCGCCACTATTGCAAAGCAGGCCGAACGTGAAGGCGCTGAAGTTCTTATTTGTACAGGTGACCGCGACTCATTCCAATTAGTCAATGAGAAAACTACCGTCCTGTATCCAAAGCGCGGAGTCAGTGAAATGGCGCGAATGACGCCAGAAGCTGTTCAAGAGAAGTACGGAATGTCACCAGAGCAGTATCCAGATTTTGCCGCGTTACGCGGAGACCCAAGTGACAATCTTCCATCTGTTCCAGGGGTTGGAGAAAAGACCGCAGCTAAATGGGTCGTTGAATATGGTTCACTCCACGAAATAATTGCAAACTTAGATAAGTTGGGTGGGAAGGTCGGACAGTCATTAAGGGATTCGATTAATGATGTCATTAGAAATCGTGAACTAACCCAACTTGTTGCCAATGTTCCGCTAGAGCTAAGCATTGATGCTTTGTCATGGATCGGCGTGGATGAGAACAACACTAATCCACTGTTTGAAAAACTTGAGTTCAAAACCCTTAAAGACCGCATGAAGCCAATCTTGATCAAGGGCAGTTCAAAGAGCGTTGAAGCACCTGCTCAGTTGTTTGAAAGTGAGATTGCAGAAGGCGTGTTGACGCCTGCCGAAGCTTCCCAAAGAGTTGCAGACCATTCTGGTGAGATTGCGGTTGCATATCAATTAGAGGATGAAAAGCTGCACCGTTATGCAATTGCCCTTAATCATGATGATGTTTTCCTTGTTCACTCATCTGAAATGGGGGATTGGGCAACAGATGCATCAGTTGCAAAGATCACTCATGATGGGAAGAGCTTGGCCCGCACCAACGGTCTAACAGGAATCACCTTTGATACTTCACTTGCTGCATATCTCGTAAATCCCGGCGTAAGAGCGCAAGAGCTCAAGGATATTCAAGAGCGCTGGGGAGATGGATCGGGAATCAATCAAACTTCACCCGAGCAAGAGCTTCTTACATCCGCACGCGCGATGTTTACTCTTAAAGATTCGCTCACTCGCGAATTAAAGGAGCGCGATCTGTGGGAGCTCTACACAACGATGGAGCTGCCGGTTGCCGATCTGTTGGCACGTATGGAATCCATCGGAGTCGCGGTTGATAAGAAGGAGCTCAATACTTTAGCGGCCTTCTTTGAAGGAGAAGTTAAGCGGGAAACCAAGGCCGCTCATGATGCGGTCGGACACGAGTTCAATGTTGCCTCTCCGAAACAGCTTCAAGTTGTTCTCTTTGATGAACTAAAACTTCCGAAGACCAAGAAGATTAAGACCGGTTACACAACAGATGCAGAAAGCCTGGATTGGTTACATCAAAAGAGTGGGCACCCAGTTTTAACTTCATTGCTGAGAATTCGTGAAACCAAGAAACTGGGCACAACGGTAGAAGGCCTGATCGCCGAAATCGCTGCAGATGGAAGAATTCATACCCACTTTCAACAGACCGTTGCGGCAACCGGTCGCTTGTCCTCAACCGGGCCAAATCTGCAAAACATTCCGGTGCGCACCGAAGAAGGTAGAAGAATTCGTAACTGCTTTACCGTCGGTAAGGGTTATGTCGCCTTACTAACGGCTGATTACAGTCAGATTGAAATGCGCATCATGGCGCACTTATCCGATGATGAAAAGTTATTGGCCGCCTTTGCATCGGGTGAGGATTTGCACGCAACAGTTGCAGGTTTGGTATTCGGAGTTAAACCATCTGAAGTTGATCCGGAAATGCGACGACAGATGAAAGCTATGTCTTACGGACTAGCGTATGGGCTTTCATCATATGGTTTGGCCGCACAACTGGACATAACTCCGCCCGCTGCACAACAGTTGATGGACACATACTTTGAACGTTTTGGTGGAATCCGCGATTACTTAAAGACCGTTGTTGAAGATGCACGTAAGGTTGGCTACACCGAGACCATTATGGGTCGACGTCGTTACTTGCCAGATCTTATGCATGACAATAGACAGCGACGAGAAGTCGCAGAGCGAATGGCGCTTAACGCACCGATTCAGGGATCTGCTGCAGACATCATCAAGGTTGCAATGCTTAATGTGCAACGAGCTATTGAAAAAGAGCGGTTGAAATCCCGTCTGCTGTTGCAGATTCACGATGAATTAATTCTTGAAGTTGTCGCTGGTGAAGAGGAGAAAATCAGCGCTCTTGTAAAGCGAGAAATGGGTTCTGCATATCCGCTGAAAGCTCCACTAGATGTAAATGCAGGGCTTGGCCTTACTTGGCACGAAGCAGCCCACTAATTACTTCGATTCGTCGGAAATATCCTTCATCGCTTGTAAATCTTCTTCCTCTGTTGGAACGTCATTCGCGGCACTTAAACGCGCACGACCAATGGACAAGATGATCAATCCAATGAAAATCATTACAGGAAGCATTGCAAGACCGATGCGTGGTGAGAAGGTTTCTGAAACTACTCCACCGACCGCAGCTCCCATCGCCATGAAGGATCCTTCAACACTCCAAATCCAACCAAGGGATGCGGTCTGAGATCCCTTTGGTCGAACCGCTTCGAGGACCTCAAAGTAAAAGACTTGAACTGCGCCACCTAAGAAACCGATACATGCACCGATAAGTGCCATGCTCCAATCTGGGTATGTGAAGGCAACAGGTATACATGCAATCAACCAGAATAAGTAAGCACGTCGTAGAGCAGATAGCGGTGCAAGTTTCTTAGATACCAATCCGCCCAGTAGGCCACCAATTACAGTTGCTAATCCAAAGGCGGCAAAGATCCATGCGACGCGATGCTGAACACCTTCTTGAGTTGCAAAGGCAGGGACCGCAACATCAAATACTCCCCACCCAAAACCAATAAAACACCCCTCAAACATCAACAGCTGAATCGCGCGGTCCTTCCACAGACGCTGCTGACCCTTTTGCTTCTTTTCAGGAATCCAATCGCGTGAAGCTGGCGTTAGTGATAGAGCAATTCCACCAATCAACATTAAGGAAGCAATTGTTCCCAAACCAAAACCTGGACGAGAAGAAAGCGATAGTGCGGTAATTACTACTGGCCCAATAACCGATGTCGTACTCATCATTGAGGAGTCAAAGGCGTAGGCGGTTCTTAAATATGAATCAGGGACGATGTCTTTCCACAATGGTCGAACCGACAAGTTAATTGGGGGAGCGGTGATTCCTAAGACAAAGGCGGTAATCAAAATTGATTGGCGCGACTCCATTGTGTTCAAAAGGATGATCAGCGCTGAATACATAGGTACCAAAATTCGAATAGGCCATTTCTGACCAAAACGATCCATCACCGAACCGCGAATTCCGGCGGTCAAAGAGCCGGCAAGAGAGTTCAACCCAATAGCAAAACCTGCGATAGCCACTGATCCAGTTTCCTGCTCAGCTTTGAAGAAGATTCCAAGACCGATCATTGAGTACGCCAAACGCGCTGGGAAGGCGCTGACTCCAAGCCGGATTACTTGTGGAAAGGCAAAAAGCTCTTTATATCTCTTCATAACGTAATTGAGTCTAGCGATTAGGCTCAAAAAAGTAAGCGGATTTGCCCTTATGAGCGGCCAAACCGTACCCTTGCCCTTCAGCCGCGAAAGCGGGAACTACTACTTTCTATCCCTACGGAGCACAATTGTCTACACCACAAATTGCAGTAAATGACATCGGATCAGCTGAAGATTTTCTAGCAGCGATCGAAGGCACAATCAGAAACTTTAATGACGGCGACCTAGTTTCAGGTGCAGTTGTTCAAGTTGGACGCGACGAAGTTCTTGTCGACATCGGATACAAGACTGAAGGTGTTATTCCTTCTCGCGAGCTTTCAATTCGCCACGATGCAGATCCAAACTCAATCGTTAAAGTCGGTGAGATTATTGAAGCTCTCGTTCTTCAAAAAGAGGACAAAGAGGGTCGCCTGATTCTTTCTAAGAAGCGCGCACAGTACGAGCGTGCATGGGGAGACATCGAAGGCAAGAAGGAGCGCGACGAGGTTGTCGTCGGAACTGTTATTGAAGTTGTTAAGGGTGGTCTTATCGTGGACATCGGTCTACGTGGATTCCTTCCAGCATCTCTCGTTGAGATGCGCCGCGTACGCGATCTGACTCCATACATTGGCAAGCAGGTTGAAGCACGCATCATCGAACTCGATAAGAATCGCAACAACGTTGTTCTTTCACGTCGTGCATTCCTCGAGCAGACACAGTCAGAGTCACGCACAACATTCCTTAACCAGCTTCAAAAGGGTCAGGTTCGCACAGGTGTTGTTTCATCAATCGTTAACTTCGGTGCATTCGTTGACCTTGGTGGCGTAGATGGTTTGGTTCACGTGTCAGAGCTTTCATGGAAGCACATCGATCACCCAGGTGAAGTTGTTGAAGTTGGCGACGAGGTAACTGTTGAGGTTCTCGAAGTTGATTTCGAGCGCGAGCGTGTATCCCTATCGCTTAAGGCAACACAAGAAGATCCATGGCAGGCATTTGCTCGCACACACACAATCAATCAGGTTGTTCCAGGTGTAGTGACAAAGCTTGTTCCATTCGGTGCATTCATTCGTGTTCACGAAGGAATTGAAGGACTTGTTCACATCTCTGAGTTGGCAGAACGCCACGTAGAGATCCCAGAGCAGGTTGTTCAGGTTGATGATGAGCTATTTGTAAAGATCATCGACATCGACCTAGAGCGTCGTCGCATCTCACTTTCATTGAAGCAAGCTAATGAAGGTACAGAGATTGAGATCGAAGCATTTGATCCAACTCAGTACGGAATGGCTGCTCGTTACGATGCAGAAGGAAACTTCATTTACCCTGAAGGTTTCGATGCAGACTCACAAGAGTGGAAGCCAGGATTTGAAACACAGCGCGAAGAGTGGGAGCGTCAATACGCTCAGGCTCAGGAGCGTTTCTTGGCACACAAGAAGCAGAAGGCAGAAGCTAAGGCTGCTGACGCTGCTGCAACACCTGAAGAGGATGCAGTATCTGCTGAATAGAAGAGTTATTGAAAGAAGGCCTCGCGTAACTGCGGGGCCTTTTTTCATTTAACCTCTATTCTTTCCACATGCGAGTTATCGGGTTAACAGGAGGAATTGGGTGCGGCAAATCTTTGGCCGCTCAGTACTTTTCTGAGCTCGGCGCCCTGGTAATTGATGCAGATCAACTTGCTCGTGCAGCGATTGAAAGAGGATCACAAGGATTTGATGAAGCGGTAAGCATTTTTGGCGATTCAATTCTTAACAATGGTGATATTGATCGACGCGCTTTAGGTGAAATCATCTTTAAGGATCCAGACGCCAAGAAAAAACTAGAGGGCATTATTCATCCTTTTGTCCGTCAACAATTTGAAGAAGCGGTCTCCTCACTCAAGGCTGATGAAACTTTGATATATGAGATTCCACTCTTGGTTGAAACTGGAGCACAAGATCGCTTTGACCTAGTCATCACAGTTGAATCGGAGCTTGAAAACCGAATCTCGAGATTGCGTCAACGTGGCATGCATATCTCCGAAATAGAAGCTCGGATAGCCGCACAGGCAAGCAGAGAGCAACGTGTAGAAATCGCTGATTTCCTCATTGAAAACGATGGAACCGAGGATGAACTCCTGCGCCAGGTTGAAAACATTTGGGATAGCCTTCACGATAATTAATAAGTAGTCTTAGCAAATGCGGCCTATCTCTGAACTCCAACGCAGAGTTGAGCCATTTCAGGTTATTAGCGATTATGTACCTGCAGGCGATCAGCCAGCGGCGATCGCTGAAATCACAAAGCGCATCAATGCAGGAGAACGAGATGTTGTTCTACTTGGAGCAACTGGAACCGGTAAGTCGGCAACAACGGCTTGGCTGATTGAGCAACTTCAACGCCCAACCCTTGTGCTAGCTCCCAATAAAACCCTAGCGGCACAGCTCGCCAATGAGTTTCGAGAGCTTCTACCAAATAACGCGGTTGAGTACTTTGTTTCATATTACGACTACTACCAACCTGAAGCCTATGTTCCTCAGACAGATACCTTTATTGAAAAGGATTCAAGCGTCAATGAAGAGGTAGAACGACTTCGCCACTCAGCGACAAACTCCTTGTTGACCCGCAGAGATGTGATTGTGGTTGCAACGGTTTCATGTATTTACGGTTTGGGAACACCGCAAGAGTATGTAGACCGAATGGTCCGACTGCGCGTGGGGGATGAGATTGAACGCAACTCACTTCTGCGTCGCTTTGTTGATGTGCAGTACAAGCGAAATGACATGGCCTTTGAACGCGGAACTTTCCGCGTGCGTGGAGACACTATCGAAATTATTCCAATGTATGAAGAGCTTGCAATTCGCATCGAAATGTTTGGTGATGAAATCGAGAAGCTTTCAACTCTCCATCCATTAACGGGCGAGATTATTCGAGATGAAGAGGAGATCTTCGTCTTTCCTGCAACGCACTATGCAGCCGGTCCGGAAACGATGAAGCGAGCTATCGGAGATATCCAAGATGAGCTTCAGGTACAACTTAATCTATTTGAAAAGCAAGGTAAGTTACTGGAAGCTCAGCGCTTAAGAATGCGAACAACCTTTGATATCGAGATGATGGAACAGATTGGCTTCTGTAGCGGAATTGAAAACTACTCTCGGCATTTGGATGATCGACCAGCTGGTTCTGCACCTCACTGTCTTCTTGATTATTTCCCAGAAGACTTTCTTGTCGTAATCGATGAGAGCCACGTGACAGTTCCACAGCTAGGTGCAATGTTTGAAGGAGATGCCTCTAGAAAACGCACCCTTGTTGAACATGGATTCCGTTTGCCGAGCGCGTTAGATAATCGTCCCCTTAAGTTTCCTGAGTTTGTTGAGCGAACCGGCCAAACAATTTATCTATCTGCTACTCCCGGCAAGTATGAGTTGGAAAAGGTAAAGGGAGATGTGGTCGAGCAAGTTATTCGACCAACAGGTTTGGTAGACCCACAGATTGTCATTAAGCCAATCAAGGGGCAGATCGATGATCTTCTTGCAGAGATAACGATTCGTGCTGAACGAAATGAGAGAGTTCTTGTTACAACACTGACCAAGAAAATGTCAGAGGATTTAACAGATTACCTGCAGGAAAAGGGAGTAAACGTCCGCTACCTGCATTCAGAGGTAGATACCTTGCGACGGGTAGAGCTATTGCGTGAACTGCGAACCGGCGACTACGACGTCCTTATTGGAATCAACTTGCTTCGTGAAGGATTGGATTTACCTGAAGTTTCGCTAGTTGCAATTCTTGATGCAGATAAAGAGGGTTTCCTTCGCTCTGCAACCTCATTGATTCAGACAATTGGACGTGCCGCTCGTAACGTTTCGGGTGAGGTTCATATGTACGCTGACCGAATTACCGATTCAATGGCTAAAGCGATTGATGAAACCAATCGACGCAGAGCTAAGCAGGTTGCATACAACCTCGAACGAGGCGTAGATCCTCAACCTCTACGTAAGAAGATCGCAGATATCACCGATTTGATTACCCGCGAGAGCGAAGACACCGAAGAGCTTCTGGCCCATGAAAAGGGTGGAGCGAAGAAGGTAGCGGCCTCATCTGGAATTTACGACAAATCCTCCACCTCGCTACCGCGCAAGGATCTCATCGCATTGATAGGCTCGCTCACCGAACAGATGAGAAATGCTGCATCTGAACTTCAATTTGAGGTAGCGGCACGGTTACGTGACGAGATCAAAATCTTGAAGAAAGAGCTACGAATGATGGAAGAGGCCGGGGTTTGAGCATCGACAAGTTAGTTGTTCGCGGAGCTCGCGAGCACAATCTGAAGAATGTTTCGATTGAACTTCCTCGAGACTCCCTAGTCGTTTTCACTGGGCTTTCGGGCTCAGGAAAGTCATCTCTTGCCTTCGACACAATCTTCGCCGAAGGTCAGCGCCGTTACGTAGAATCGCTATCTGCCTATGCTCGCCAGTTCTTGGGTCAAATGGATAAGCCAGATGTAGATTTTATTGAGGGCTTATCTCCAGCAGTATCGATCGATCAGAAATCAACTAACCGTAACCCGCGTTCAACCGTTGGAACGATCACCGAAGTTTATGATTATCTGCGTCTGCTTTTCGCTCGCGCAGGAACACCGCACTGCCCTAAGTGCAACAAGGTAGTTACGCGACAATCACCTCAGCAAATTGTTGATCAAATTCTTGAACTGCCAGCAACGACAAAGTTTCAGGTTTTGGCGCCAGTAGTTCGTGCTCGTAAAGGCGAGTTTGTCGAATTATTCAATGACCTAATCACTCAAGGATATTCACGCGCACGTATTGATGGGGAAGTAGTTCAACTTTCAGATGCGCCAAAACTCAAAAAGCAGGAAAAGCACACTATCGAAGTTGTTATCGATCGATTGACTGCCAAAGCTGAAAGTAAGACCCGTCTTACCGACTCTATAGAAAATGCATTGCGCTTGGCTTCTGGAATCGTTGTTCTGGACTTTGTCGATGCTAAAGGTGATGACAAAGAGCGTACATACAGCGAACATCTAGCCTGTCACGACTGTGAACTTTCCTTTGAGGAGCTAGAGCCTCGTTCATTCTCATTCAACTCTCCATTTGGCGCATGTGCCGAATGTTCTGGAATTGGAACCAAGAAAGAGGTTGATGAGGATCTAATCATCCCGGATGATTCAATCTCGATTAATGATGGCGCAATCGCACCTTGGTCTGGTGGGCAATCCTCTGATTACTTCCTTCGTTTGCTTGAAGCGCTAGCGAAGGATCTGCCATTTTCGCTAGATACTCCTTGGAAGAAAATTTCAGCCAAAGCGCGTGAAGCGATATTGAATGGCTACGAGTACGAAATCAAGATGAAGTACAAGGGCCGTTACGGAGCTCGTAACTACACAACAGGTTTTGAGGGCGTTATTCCCTTTATTCACCGCAGACATGAAGAGACCGATAGTGACTACAGCCGCGATAAGTACGAGGCGTACATGCGTGAAATCGCCTGTGAAAGTTGCAACGGAGCCCGTCTAAAGCCTGAAGTCTTAGCTGTAACTATTGGCAATAAGAACATCTCTGAAATCTGCGAACTTTCAATTGCTGATTGCGCAACCTTCTTGAAACAAATCAAGCTCAATAAGCGCGAGGCTCAGATCGCAGAACGAGTGATGAAGGAGGTTAATGCCCGCCTTGGTTTCTTGCTCGATGTCGGTCTTGATTACCTATCCCTTGCCCGCCCAGCAGGATCTTTGTCAGGTGGAGAAGCACAGCGCATTCGACTCGCAACCCAAATTGGTAGTGGATTAGTTGGCGTCCTTTATGTTTTAGATGAGCCCTCAATCGGTTTGCATCAACGTGACAACAAGCGATTAATTGAAACCCTCACACGCCTACGCAACCTTGGAAACACCTTGATTGTTGTCGAGCATGATGAGGAAACCATTCGCACCGCAGATTGGATCGTCGATATCGGTCCAGGGGCTGGCGAGCATGGTGGCAAGGTTGTCGTATCGGGCAGCTACGAAGATTTGATCGCATCTAAAGAGTCGATTACTGGTGCATATTTATCCGGACGTAAATCAATTGAGATTCCAGCAAAACGACGCGCAATCGATCCTAAACGCAAGCTCGTAGTTAAGGGGGCGAAAGAAAATAACCTCAAGGATATTGAAGTTGAAGTTCCGCTAGGAGTTTTTGTATCTGTTACTGGCGTTTCAGGATCAGGTAAGTCCACCTTGGTTAACGATATTTTGTATACAACTCTGGCAAATAAACTCAACGGTGCGCGTTTAGTACCAGGACGCCACAGAACAGTTACTGGCATCGAGTTGTTGGACAAAGTTGTACATGTTGATCAATCTCCAATTGGTCGAACCCCGCGTTCTAACCCTGCTACCTACACAGGTGTCTTTGACAAGATTCGTGCGCTCTTTGCTGAAACCAGCGAAGCGAAAATCCGCGGTTATCAGCAAGGACGTTTCTCCTTCAACGTAAAGGGTGGGCGCTGCGAGAACTGCTCTGGTGATGGAACCATCACTATCGAAATGAACTTTTTGCCAGATGTGTACGTTCCGTGCGAGGTATGCCACGGCGCTCGATATAACCGTGAAACACTAGAAGTTCACTACAAAGGTAAGACAATCGCTGAAGTCTTGAATATGCCAATTGAAGAGGCACATGGCTTTTTCGAATCGGTTCCAGCCATTGCCCGTTACTTAAAGACACTTAATGATGTTGGTTTAGGTTATGTTCGACTTGGTCAGTCAGCTCCAACTTTGTCGGGCGGAGAAGCTCAGCGCGTTAAATTAGCAACGGAGCTACAACGCCGATCAACGGGAAGAACTATTTATGTGCTTGATGAGCCAACAACTGGTTTGCACTTTGAAGATGTTAATAAGTTATTAACTGTTCTTAACCGACTGGTTGACACCGGAAATACAGTGGTCGTAATCGAGCATAACCTTGATGTCATCAAATGTTCTGACTGGGTTATTGATATGGGACCAGAGGGTGGCTTCCGTGGTGGAATGGTTGTTGCTGAAGGAACTCCTGAAACTGTTGCTGCCGTCAAGGAAAGTTACACCGGTCAATTCTTGGGTGAAATCTTAAAGTCAAATAGAAAAGCCCCAGCGAAAAAGTAGTCTGATGGCAGATCCTCAAAGTTATCGGCCAAGTAATATTCCTGAGCACCCGGGTGTTTATCGTTTTTACAATAAGCAGGACAAGGTCATCTATGTCGGCAAAGCTAAGAACCTTAAGAATCGGTTAAGCAATTACTTTCAAGCAAACCTTGCGACCAAGACTTATCGAATGGTGCATGAAGCGGTTCGCGTTGATTGGACCATCGTTAGTACCGAACTAGAGGCACTTGCCCTTGAATTCAGTTGGATCAAGCAATATCAGCCTAAATACAACGTTCAATTCAAGGATGACAAGTCCTACCCATATTTGGCGTTATCGCTCAATGATGAGTACCCAATGATCTTTATAACTCGTAAAGATAAGCGTCCCGGACTCAAATACTTTGGGCCCTACACAAATGCATGGGCTTTACGAAATACCTTTGAAGTCTTATTGAAGGTTTTTCCCGTCAGATCCTGCTCATCCGCAAACTTCACCCGGGCACAGAGGAGTAAGCGTCAATGCTTATTGGGGGATATCGGAAAATGTGCAGCCCCATGCGTTGGGTGGATTTCCCAGGAGGATCATAAGCAACTTGCTCAGCGACTCAATGAGTTTATGGAGTCGGGCATGGAAAACATTCTGCCTAAGCTGCATGAAGAGATGAACACTGCCGCCTCCAATGAAGAGTTTGAGCGTGCGGCACGACTAAGAGATCAAATTGAATCCTTTGAAAAAGCCCAAAAATCAACTGAAGGTAACTTCTCGGATGATTTAGATGGCGATTTCATCTCTATCTACCATGATGGTTTCCATGCGGCAGGCTCGATCTTTTCAATGCAGCGAGGTTCAGTCAAAGGATCGCGTTCCTGGATTGTTGATCAAGAGATGGTCCTTGAAGGTCAAGATGAGTTAACCGCTCTCTTGTACTCAATTTACGGAACGGGTGCGATTGCGGTTCCCCGAAATATTTACATCAACTCAGACCCCGCCGATAAGGATCAGTTAGAGCAATGGTTAAGCTCTATTGGCTCGACAAAAGTTGAGATCAGAGTGCCACAACGAGGCGAGAAGGTTGAACTTCTCGACACCGTTAAGCGAAATGCTCAGTATTCACTTATTCAGTATCTCAGCAAGCGTGCAACTGATGCAGCTGTCAGCGGTAAGGCGTTAACTGAGATTGAAGAACATCTAAACCTTGGACGAACTCCATTACGCATCGAGTGCTTTGATATCTCAAATATCTCTGGAACATCGGTAGTTGCCTCCATGGTGGTCTTTGAAGATGGAATGATTAAGAAAAGTGAGTATCGCCGATTCATCATCGATACCAGTGAAGGGTTTGATGACACGCGTGCGATGCACCAGGTAATTACTAGAAGACTAAAGCGTTTACTGGATGATCGTAAAGAGAATGAGGCAGAGGTCGCCGAGCTAGGTGGAAAGCCGAGCAAATTCGCATACCCACCTCAACTCATTGTGGTTGATGGTGGAAAGCCTCAAGTCAACGCTGCTCAACGGGCATTAGATGAGTTGGGGATTACCGATATTGCATTATGCGGTCTGGCAAAACGTTTAGAGGAGGTTTGGGTGCCAGGATCGAAAGATCCGCTCATCCTTCCGCGAAGTAGTGAAGGCCTGTACCTTTTGCAGCGCATTCGAGATGAGGCGCACCGTTTTGCGATTACCTTCCACCGTTCGCGCAGATCCAAGGTTATGTTGGAGTCGATTTTGGATGAGATTCCACAGTTGGGCTCAGCGCGCAGAGCTTCACTATTGGAACGTTTTGGTTCCGTAGCGGCGATTAGAAAGGCAACGGTTGAAGAAATAGCGGCGACCCCTGGTATTGGGTCAAAGATCGCATCGATCATCGAGGCTCACCTATCTGCAATTGCAACACAATCGATTAATACTGAAACTGGCGAGATTATGGAGAGTAAGTAATGGGTACGGAATTTTTTGAACTACCTGCTGAGGAACAACAGCTTTCATTGACCGCTTTCGCCACAGAGTTGTTGAAGAATTATGGGATTCACGGCGCGAAAGTTTCATGCATTAACTTTGAATTTAACGCAACCTTTTCAGTCGAGACCGATTCGGGCACAAAGTACGCCTTAAGAATCAATATCAACTCAACTCGAACCGTTGAAAATATGAAAGGTGAAATTGAGTGGGTGCGATACCTCAATCGAACCTCAGGAATTCATACACCAACCCCAATCGCCGCTTTGAATGACCAGTTCATCATCTCGGGATTTCACAATGATTCACAACAAACATTGTTTGCCGTCATGTATTCATGGCTTGAAGGAGAAGAGTTGGGAGATGAGCCAACTTTGAGCCAATTGCATGAAGTAGGAAAAGCAATTGCAATTCTGCATCAAGAGTCTTCTGACTTCGCGCTAAGCGCCGATGCAGCTCTTCCTACCTTCAATGATTTTTTCTGGGGAACTGAGGATTATCTGTTCTCCGATAAATCCAAACTCTCAAACGCTGATCGCGCTTTGATTCAGGAGGCGCATGATCACATCATGAAACTTACAAATGAACTGTATTCAAACTCACCGGTTCACATCATTCATGCTGATTTCCATGGTTGGAATCTGATGTGGAATGAGGATCAACTGTCGATCTTTGATTTTGATGATTGCGGTTTTGGTATCGAGGCTCAAGATTTAGCAGTCGTGCTCTATTACCTCGATACACCCGAACAAGATGTTGCCCTTCTAAATGGCTATAAGAGCATCAGGCCTTTGCCTCAATACTCAGATATTGCGATGAAGGCGTTGTTGTTGCAACGACGCCTGCTATTGCTGAACTACTTGTTTGAGACCAAAAACCAAGAGCACCAAGAGATGCTTCCCGCCTACCTAGAGAAGAGTCTTGAGCGTGTATCAACCTTCTTGACAGATGTAAGAGGATAGAACCATGGCTAATCAGGAGACATTAATTCTTACAGGTATGTCAGGTGCGGGGCGTTCGACCGTTGCTCATGCGTTGGAAGATTTGGGGTGGTATGTCGTGGACAACCTTCCGCCAGCACTTCTTCCTGCGCTAGTCAGTAAAGGAACGGGTCCACAGGGCAAAGAGTTAGCTGTGGTTGTTGATGTGCGCGGGGGAGAGTTCTTTGATGAACTCACCAACGCCCTGGATGAGTTAAAGAGTAGTAACTCTGCTTATCGTTTAGTTTTTCTTGATGCAACAGATCAGGCACTTGTCCAACGCTTCGAATCAACACGCCGGCCGCACCCATTGCAGGGTAAAGATCGCATAGTTGATGGCATTGCTCGGGAGCGAGTAAAGCTTGAAGATATTCGTTCGCAATCAGATGTGGCAATCGATACCTCTAATCTCAATGTTCACCAATTAGAGAAGCGAATCGGTGAAATATTTGGAGCTGGAAAGCTGCAAGGCATTCGAATCAATGTTCTATCTTTTGGTTACAAGTACGGAATCCCAGTGGATTCAGATCTAGTTCTTGATTGCCGATTTATCCCGAATCCTCATTGGGATCCGGAGCTTCGTCCTTTAACAGGACTTACATCTCAGGTGAGTAATCGAGTGCTCGGTAGTGATGGAGTTAAGGACTTCGTGAGCGATTATGTTCAATTAGTTCATTCAATGACTCAGGGTTACATGCGTGAAGGAAAGAAGTACGTAACCATCGCCGTTGGCTGTACTGGTGGAAAGCATCGAAGTGTTGCAATTACTGAAGAGATAGCTCGTCAGCTCAATGAATTTGGCTCTGAGATTTCAGCTCATCCAACCCACCGCGATGTAGGTCGTGAATAAAATTGTCTAAGGTTGTCGCCCTCGGTGGTGGGCATGGTTTAGCTGCAACTCTTACTGCGTTGCGCCAAATTACTAATGAATTAACGGCAATCGTTACCGTCGCCGATAATGGTGGATCAAGTGGTCGATTGCGTGAAGAGTTTCCAATATTTCCTCCGGGTGATTTACGAATGGCACTTGCCGCGCTGTGTGCCGATGATGATTGGGGTCGCACCTGGGCCGAAATCATGCAGCATCGCTTTGTAAGCAATGGTGATCTCAACGGCCACGCCATGGGAAATCTCTTGCTCGCATCAATGTGGAACGCCGGCGATGATCCAGTTGTTGCACTCGATCGCGTAGGCGCGCTGTTGAAGGTGATTGGACGCGTTTTGCCAATGGCATCTGTCGCATTAGATATTGAAGGTACTTTCAATACATCTACGGGAAGAATTGTTGTTCGCGGTCAGAAAGAGGTTGCAACCGCAAAAGGACACATCGAATCATTAAGAATTATTCCGGAAAACCCACCCGCCAGAAGCGAGGCGTTGCAAGCGATCTCTGATGCTGATTGGATCACGATGGGCCCTGGATCATGGTTTTCAAGTGTGATCCCACATTTATTAGTACCAGCCCAACTTGAAGCGATTCAACAAACCACCGCACGAAAGATTTTGATTCTTAATCTGGATGCATCATCCCGCTCTCAGGGCGAAGAGTTTGCAGGGTCTACTCCTGAAGAACATCTAGATTTCTTCCACCAATATGCACCTGGTGTCACGGTCGATTACTGCCTCGTTGACCAATCAGTTGTGCGGGATGAAGCGGCTTTGCAGCTTGCAGCATCAACCTTGGGTGGAGAGATTGTGGTGGCAGATATACGAAAAGCCCCCGGAAGCATCCATCATGATGCTCAAAAATTAGCTCTCCATTTGGGCCACATTCTCGCTCGGTAAATGGTTGGATTACCCCATGGCAATGACAGCATCAGTTAAGGACGAGCTCTCTCGTCTATCAATCACCAAACCATGTTGTCGCAAAGCCGAGGTCTCATCACTTCTTCGCTTCGCCGGCGGTCTCCACATCGCTGCAGGAAAGATTGTTATTGAAGTAGAACTGGACACCTCGCAGAGCGCACGTCGTCTTCGAAAAGATATCGCTGATATTTATGGACATGATTCAGATCTAGCGGTTCTTTCCTCTAGCGGATTACGCAAAGGCTCACGGTACGTTGTTCGCGTCATCAATGAAGGCGATGCCCTTGCACGACAAACAGGATTAGTTGACTCCAATGGTCGTCCAGTACGCGGACTTCCACCACAAGTTGTTTCTGCAGCAATCTGCGATTCAGAGGCTGCATGGCGTGGTGCATTTATCGCACATGGTTCATTAACTGAACCAGGTCGTTCATCATCCTTGGAAATTACCTGTCCCGGTCCAGAAGCTGCGTTGGCGTTAGTTGGTGCAGCCCGCAGATTAGGAATCGTCGCAAAGGCCCGCGAAGTCCGTGGCGTTGATCGCGTTGTGATTCGTGATGGCGATGCCATCGGAGTTTTGCTTACCCGTCTAGGCGCACATGAAAGTGTGATGGCATGGGAAGAGCGTCGAATGCGTCGCGAGGTTCGAGCAACCGCTAACCGCCTTGCAAACTTTGATGATGCAAACCTTCGTCGATCAGCACGTGCGGCGGTAGCGGCGGCAGCGCGTGTACAACGTGCAATGGAGATTCTTGGACCAACGATTCCCGATCACCTCAAAGAGGCGGGGGAGTTGCGCATCAATCACGGCCAAGCCTCCCTCGAAGAGCTTGGCTCCCTCGCAGTTCCACCAATGACCAAGGATGCGATCGCGGGTCGAATCCGCCGATTGCTAGCGATGGCCGATAAGCGTGCTGCAGAGCTTGGAATTCCCGATACTGAGAGCGGATTATCACCAGATTTATTGAACTAACCCGCTCGTAGCTGGGGGATGCATGGCGTCCCACTGATAAGGTTGGCTTTAAGCCCCCAGCGTTGTGGCAGTTTTACGAACCACCAACGACTGGGCATTTTTATGCCCTTTGGAAAAGTTTCCAAGGGAGCGCCCCACTAGTAGCAAGGACTTAGATCATGATTAATGTCGGAATCAATGGTTTTGGACGCATTGGACGTAACTTCTTCCGTGCCTCACTTACAAACCCAAATATCAACATCGTCGGAATCAACGACCTCACACCAAATGAGACTCTTGCTCACCTTTTGAAGTATGACTCAATCTTGGGTCGCCTAGGTCTAGAAGTTACATACACAGATGATTCAATCACTGTTGGCGGAAAGACAATCAAGGTTTTCTCAGAGCGTGACCCGGCAAACCTTCCTTGGGCATCGGTAAAGGCAGATGTAGTTGTTGAATCAACAGGTATCTTTACAAAGGCTGCAGATGCGCAGAAGCACATCACTGCAGGAGCCAAGAAGGTAATCATCTCTGCACCAGCTACAGATGAGGACATCACAATCGTTATGGGTGTAAACCACACTCAGTATGACGGTTCAAAGCACAACATCATTTCAAATGCTTCATGTACAACAAACTGCCTTGCACCAATGGCAAAGGTTCTTCAGGACAACTGGGGAATTGTTAAGGGCTTGATGACAACAATTCACGCCTACACAAATGACCAGGTAATCCTTGACTTCCCACATAAGGATCTTCGTCGTGCACGTGCAGCCGCGACCAACATGATTCCTACATCAACAGGTGCAGCTAAGGCGATTTCACTTGTACTTCCAGAGCTCAAGGGCAAGCTTGATGGTTACGCGATGCGCGTTCCAGTTCCAACAGGTTCTGCAACAGATCTAACTGTTGAACTAGCTAAAGAAGCGACTGCAGCAGAGATCAATGCAGCGATGAAGGCAGCAGCAAATGGTCCACTGAAGGGATTCCTTTCATACACTGAAGATCCAATCGTTTCTTCAGATATCGTGACCGATCCATCGTCATGTATCTTCGATGCAGGCCTTACTAAGGTAATTGGTAACCAGGTCAAGATCGTTGGCTGGTATGACAACGAATGGGGTTACTCAAACCGCCTCGTTGATTTGATCGATTACGTTGGCAAATCGCTGTAATGCAGGATCTTTCAACATTTGATGTAGCAGGAAAGCGAGTCTTTCTTCGTTGCGATCTTAATGTTCCTTTGAAAGAAGGAGTCATTAAGGATGACGGACGTATCAAAGCCTCGCTTCCTACTATTCAAACTTTGCTTGAAAAGGGTGCATCACTTGTAATTGCTGCCCACCTTGGACGACCAAAGGGTGAAGCAAAGCCAGAGCTTTCATTGGCGCCAGTTGCAAAGCGTTTAGCGGAGCTACTTGGTCGCGAAGTGATGTTCACTGGTGAGGTAACAGGTGCGGCGGTAACAACCGCAGCGCAATCTCTCAAGGCGGGCGAGATTCTACTTCTTGAAAATATTCGCTTTAGTGCAGCAGAGACAAGCAAGGAAGAGTCAGAACGCTCCGCCTTTGCTACAGAGCTTGCTCAACTTGCCGATCTTTACGTCGGTGATGGTTTTGGTGCGGTCCACCGTAAGCACGCTTCAGTTTTTGATCTTCCACAGTTGCTTCCTCACACCGCTGGAACCTTGGTTGCAGCAGAGGTTCAGGTGCTGAAGAAGTTGACTCAAAACCCCGAACGTCCATACGGAGTAGTTCTTGGTGGCGCAAAGGTTTCAGACAAGTTGGGTGTTATTGAAAACTTGTTGGGCAAGGTAGATGTCCTAGCTATTGGCGGGGGAATGGTTTTCACATTCCTTAAAGCACAAGGCAAAGAAATTGGAACATCACTTGTTGAAGCAGAGATGCTTGATGTTGTTAAGGGATTGATTGCGACCGCTGAAAAGAATGGCGTAAAGCTTCTGCTTCCAACTGACATCGTCGTCGCACCTACATTTTCAGCAGATGCGACACCAACTTTGGTCTCAGCAGATGCAATCCCAGCTGATCAGATGGGTCTGGATATTGGACCGGTTTCTGCTGCAGCTTTCGCCGCTGAAATCGTTAAGTGCAAGACCGTATTCTGGAATGGCCCAATGGGAGTTTTTGAGTTCCCTAACTTTGCAGCTGGAACCAAGGTTGTTGCTCAAGCATTAACTGAAGTTGCAGGAATTTCAGTTGTGGGTGGAGGAGACTCTGCGGCAGCTGTTCGCGCATTAGGTTTTGCGGATTCACAGTTTGGGTACATCTCTACCGGTGGTGGAGCTTCACTTGAATATCTAGAGGGCAAGGAACTTCCTGGCCTTAAAGCGCTTGATTTAATTTAATTCGAAGAAACTGAACCGAAGGAGCAAATAATGCGTAAACCATTAATGGCAGGAAACTGGAAGATGAACCTCAACCACCTTGAGGCGATCGCAGTTGCTCAAAAGTTGGTTTACGGTCTTGAAGATAAGGATTACGACGCAGTTGATGTAGCGGTAATCCCACCATTTACAGACATTCGCTCCATTCAAACCTTGGTTGATGGAGATCGCTTACGACTTCAATACGGTGCACAGGATCTTTCACCGGAGAACTCTGGCGCATTCACCGGTGATATTTCTGGGTCAATGTTGGCAAAGCTTGGCTGTACCTATGTAGTTATTGGTCACTCAGAGCGTCGTGCAATTCATAATGAATCTGATGCTTTGATCAATCGCAAAATCAAGGCAGCTCTTGCACATGAACTAACTCCAATCTTTTGTGTTGGTGAAGAGCTAGCTATCCGTGAAGCTGGAACACATGTAAGCCATGTGATTCGTCAGATTCGTGCAGGTCTTGAAGGTTTCACCAAGCCAGAACTTAAGAAGATTGTTATCGCCTACGAACCAGTATGGGCGATTGGTACCGGCAAGACCGCAACACCTGAAGATGCACAAGAGGTTTGTGCATCTATCCGTGAAGAGATCGAAACCATCGGTTCCCCTGAGATCGCGGCAAATATGCGCATCCTGTATGGCGGTTCTGTGAAGTCTTCCAACATCGTAGAAATCATGAAGAAGCCAGATGTAGATGGCGCTTTGATCGGTGGAGCCAGCCTAGATCCCGAGGAATTGGCCAAGATCGTTAAGTTTCATGCGGTGACGGAGTAAGCATTACCCCCTCTGGGCGGGTATCCTTTCCCTCTACGAACTAGGAGTTTAAGAAAAGTGAAACTAGCTCTCTCTATCGCGCTTGTCCTTACAAGCATCCTTATGATCATGTTGGTTCTTCTTCACAAGGGCAAGGGAAGCGGCCTTTCCGATCTATTCGGAGGCGGCATCTCATCAAACTACGGCGGTTCATCTGTCGTTGAGCGCAACCTTGATCGCATCACAATCGTGGCTGGTGGACTCTGGTTCGCTCTCGTTGTGGCACTCTCGCTCGTTCTTAAGTAATAGAGCTTCAGCAAAGCGCTTTAAATAATTTGATTCGCTAGCAAGACCCAGCAACACATAGCAACACAAGACAAACAAGGGGATAAACATGGCAAGTGCAATTCGCGGAAGTCGTGTCGGCGCCGGCCCAATGGGCGAGGCGGAGCGTGGCGATTCAATCGCACGCGCTTATGTTTCCTATTTCTGTGCCAATGGACATGAAGTCCGTCCATCATTTGCAGTAGAAGAGACTGTAGTTATTCCAGCTGAATGGGATTGTCCAAAGTGTGGTTACCCAGCTGGCCGTGATCGAAACAATCCGCCTAGCCCAGAAGTAAATGTGCCTTACAAGACCCACCTTGCCTACGTTAAAGAGCGTCGCACAGATGCAGAAGGCGAGAAGCTTCTAGAAGAGGCGCTTCGCAAACTTCGCGGAGAAGATGACGAATAAATCTTAAAGAGATTTAACCGCATCAAGTAATTCAGAGATACCCGCTACACGATTTGTAAGATTAAATCGAAGTAGTGGGTATTTTCTTGATGCCAGCGCTTTGCCATCGCCAAGTGCTTGAGCAGCAACCAAAGTCTTGAAGCCGTAGCTCTGTCCAGGAATAGCAATATCCTTTTTTACATCTCCGGTAATTTGCAAGAAAACGCCATTTTGCTGTCCACCTTTATGGAACTGTCCCGTTGAGTGAAGGAAACGTGGTCCCCAACCAAAAGTTACAGGTCGTCCAGACTTGTCAGCAAGAATCTGGCGAAGCTCGGCAACCGCAGCATCATCCTTGCGATCAAGGTAAGCCATGATTGCGATGTAACCATCTTCAGGAACCTGCGCCATTAATTGGGTTAAGGCATCGGTTGTGTTCTTGCCCGCTCCAAATATTTCAACAGATCCATCGGTAAGTTCAGGTGTAAATGTAGGCAATACGCCCTTCCATTCATTCAACAGAACAGATGTCTGCTCCTTAGCCTCGGTTACATTGGGTTGATTGAAGGGATCGATGGCAAGTGCTGCGCCAACAAGTGCAGTTACCCACTCCCACACAATAAATTGCGAAGCTAGATCACCTTCTACAACGAGATCTGCAGCGCCCGCGAATGCGATGGTAAATGCATTGCCTTCGCGACCATTGTGTGAAGTCTCTGCAACGACAGGTAAGCGTCCCACTTGATTCTTGCCCGTTGATTCAGCAACTAGCTGCTCAATCCAATCGCTCAGTCCCGGCATACCTGATGCTTCATCGGTATATGCGACGTACTGATCTGAAACATAGGCCACCAGATAAGCGATATCGCACATTAATTGCGAGTCGGCAAAGAAAGCCTTCTTCGTGTCACTTGCGTTGTCCAATAGAACTGAAACATCTACGCCAATCAAAGCTGCAGGAACTAAACCGAATGGGCTCAAGACGCTGAATCGACCACCGACATTGGGATCTGCATTAACAACCGTGAATCCACCTTCACGAACTTGCTTATCCAAAGGTGATCCTGGATCGGTAACAAAGACCATGTGGTCTACAGGATTCAAGCCTGCATCCTTAAATGCACCTTCAAAAAGCGCACGTTGTGATGCTGTTTCAATTGTTGATCCAGATTTTGAACTTACAACAACTACGCTCTTTGTTAGATCAAAGGCGAGAGCATGGGCTACATAGTCTGGATCTGTAGAGTCCAGAACAAATAACTTCTTGGAAAATGTCTGTGCAATTACTTCTGGCCCCAGTGATGATCCACCCATGCCACACAAGATCACATTGCTTTTGTCACGGTGCTTTGCAGCTAAGGCATCAAACTGCGGAAGTAAATCTCTTGAGCTTTCAGGTAGATCAATCCAGTTCATGCGAATTGCAGCTTCGGCTTGTGCTTCTGGACCCCAGATTGTCGAGTCCTTGCTCTTCAAACGCTCATGAAAGGCCTGCAGTGCCTTGTACCCTTCAGAAGAGCGATCGATCCGAGATAGTGCATTTCCCTTAATTGAAATCATGATTGTTGAGCTGCCTTTACATTCTCGAGAAGCTCATCCCAAGCTTGAGCGAACTTCTTTACTCCATCTATCTCTAACTCTGTTGTTACCTCATCCAATGAAATCCCAAGGGCAGAAAGCGCCTTCAGAATCTCTACCGCCTCGGAATAATGTGCAGTAATTGTGTTGCCGCGAACAACCCCATGATCAATCAACGCATCTAAGGTGGATTGAGGCATTGTGTTTACTGTGTCAGGTGCGATCAATTCAACAACGTAACGAGTGTCTGGGTAAGCAGGATCCTTTACGCCAGTCGAGGCCCACAGTGGACGTTGCTTATGTGCGCCCTTGGCCGCAAGTGCAGCCCATCGTTCGGAGGCGAACTTGTCTTCAAAGAGTTGATATGCCAAGTGAGCATTGGCAATCGCAGCTTTTCCTAAGAGCGCCGCGGCTTCAGCAGATCCGTTTTTCTTGAGCAATCCATCAATTGAAGAATCGATTCGACTAATAAAAAATGATGCAACAGAGTGAACCCTTGAAGGATCTTCACATTGTTCGATGCCTTTGATGTACGCCTCAATTACCTGGCCGTATCGCTTCACTGAGAAGATCAGAGTCACATTGACACTGATGCCTGCGGCAATGAGTTCGGTAATTGCGGGTAAACCTTCAATGGTTGCAGGAACTTTGATCATCAAATTTGGACGATCAATAATCTCCCATAACTCTTTTCCGGCGGCGATAGTGCCTTCAGTGTCATGAGCCAAGCGCGGATCAACTTCGATGCTTACTCGTCCATCCACGCCCTTTGATGCTTCGTAGATAGAGGTAAATAAATCACAGGCTTGGCGGACATCATCCGTCGTCAACTTCTTCACAACTTCATCAACGGATGAACTCTTCATCTGCGCGATATCAGCTGCATACTCAGCTGCGCCGCTAATTGCTGCACTAAAAATACTTGGGTTGGTGGTTACTCCGACAACGCCACTGTTTTGTATGCGCGCTGGAAGTGCATGAGCATGGGACGAAGTGATTTTTGCACGCGACAAATCATCCAACCAGATCGACGTGCCAGCTGCTGAAACCTCTTGTACTGACATTAGATCGCCTTCTTTACTTGAGCCACAACATTCTCAACTGAGAAACCAAACTCCTTGAACAAGCGCTTGGCATCGGCAGAAGCTCCGTAATGTTCAAGAGAAATCGCAACACCTGAATCTCCAATAAGTTCGCGCCAACCTTGAGCGATACCTACTTCGATGCTGACCTTAACGATGTTAGGGGAGAGGACTGAGTCCTTATAACTTTGATCTTGCTCGGCGAACCATTCAAGGCATGGTGCGCTGACTACGCGAACATTGATTCCTTCTGCGGCCAAAGCGGTTTGAGCATCGATAGCTAATGAAACCTCAGAACCGGTTGCGATCAAGATCGCTTGGGGGTTGGGCAGATCCTTCAAAATGTAGGCACCCTGTGCGGTTCCTGATGCTGGTTCGCACACAGTGCGATCAAATACAGGCAGATTTTGACGTGAAAGAAGAATGCCACAAGCGCGCTCACGTGTAATGATCTTTTTCCAAGCCTCCGTTACCTCGTTCGCATCTCCGGGGCGAATAACATCAAAGCCCGGAATCGCACGTAACGCAGCAAAATGCTCGATTGGTTGATGTGTAGGTCCATCTTCACCCACACCAATCGAATCATGCGTCCACACAAATGTTGTTGGAATGTTCATCAGCGCAGCAAGACGTACCGCTGGACGCATGTAGTCGCTAAATACCGCAAAGGTTCCACCAAATGAACGAGTCAAGCCATGCAAAGTAATTCCGTTAAGAATTGAACCCATCGCGTGCTCGCGAATACCAAAGTGAATTATGCGTCCATATGGATTTGCACCATCAATTGCACTACTTGCAGGAAGGAATGAACCTCCACCCTTAATGCTGGTGTTGTTAGATCCAGCTAAATCCGCAGACCCACCCCAAAACTCTGGCAGCACGGCAGCGATCGCATTGATTACTTCTCCTGATGCAGCACGGGTTGCAACATCCTTACCCGGAGCAAATTCTGGAAGATTTGCGTCCCATCCAGCTGGCAGTGATCGAGTTTGCAAACGTGTTAACAACTGCGCTTTGTCTGGGTGTGCAGATTTCCATTGATCAAACTTTGAGTTCCACTCCGCACGAGCGGCAGCTCCACGTTGCTTCACCAAACGCGCATGTGTTAATACTTCAGCAGGCATTGCAAAATTCTCATCAGGGTTTAATCCCAACTGAATCTTGGTTTGCTTAATCTCATCCTCGCCCAATGCAGAACCATGTGATGCTGCAGTTCCACGAGCCTTTGGTGCAGGCCAAGCGATCACAGATTTCATGCGAATCAATGTTGGCTTTGAATTTTCTTTCTTCGCCGCAATCATTGCTGCATCCAGTGCTGCGATATCAACGCTGCCATCTGCAGCTGCTGCAACATCAATAACATGCCAGCCATAGGCGCGATAACGTGCTGAAACATCCTCGGTGAAAGCGTTATGTGTATCGCCTTCAATTGAAATTCGATTGTCATCGTAAATGATGTTGAGATTTCCGAGCTCTTGCGTGCCGGCTAATGAATGCGCCTCTGCACTAACTCCTTCTTGTAGATCTCCATCAGAGCAGATAACCCAGATCGAATGATCAAAGATTGATTGATCCGCTGGAGTGTTTGGATCCAACAATCCGCGCTCGTAACGTGCCGCCATTGCCATTCCAACTGCGGTTGCAACTCCCTGACCCAAAGGACCAGTAGTCATTTCAACACCAGCGGTATGGCCAAATTCAGGGTGGCCAGGAGTCAATGAACCCCAGGTTCTAAAGCTTTCAAGATCCTTCATCTCTAAGCCATAACCACTCAAGAAGAGTTGAATATAAAGGGTTAAGGATGAGTGACCGCACGAAAGAATAAAGCGATCGCGTCCCAGCCAATGTGCATCAGATGGATCGTGAACTAAGTGACGTTGAAACAAGGTGTAAGCAACTGGAGCAAGGGACATAGCGGTTCCAGGGTGGCCATTGCCAACCTTTTGCACCGCATCTGCAGCTAACGCACGTGAATACGCCACTGCTTGATCATCTAGTGCGGTCCACCCTGTTACTACGCTCATTCTTTATCCATTCTTAGTCGTTACTGATAACCAAATTCGCCATGAAGCAATCCACACCAAAGTTGAGCCCGCTAAATGAAAACCAACAAGAATTTCTGGCAGATCCGTAAACCACTGCACATATCCAATTAAGCCTTGACCCAATGCGATAGCCAGAAAGATTTTCAATCGCTTTTTCGTATCCACTGACGTTCCTTGAACGACAAAGAAAGCAAAGGTGATTCCAAGTAATGCAATAACAACATCGGCGTGCAACCACGCAACGGTTCGTAGATCAAATGAGTACCGGGGAGCAGTGGCATCGCCGGCATGTGGACCAGAACCGGTAACGATCGTTCCAAGGATCAAGACGATAAAGGTTGTGATGATGTGCGCGGTGGCAATCTTTTTGACTAAGGGATCGGATTGAATCGTGACCGATGGAGAGTTTCTCTGAGCTCGCAGCGATGCTGCCCCAGCGATCAAGACAATGGACAAAAGAAAATGTGCACCTACAGTTGCAGGATGAAGTCCCGTTAAAACAGTTATGCCGCCTAGAACACCTTGACCAACGATTCCAAGAATCTGACCTAAGGCAAGACCTCGAAGATCCTTTCTTCCTGCGGCAAGGACAGAGAGCACAACGGTGATAGCTGCCAGAACCAATACAAAGGTGAGTAAACGGTTTCCGAACTCAATCCACACCTTTACTTGTTCCTCTACTTGGTACGGCTTGGGGGTGTACGAGCCAGGCGTACATTCAGGCCAGGTAGGGCAACCAAGACCCGAACCGGTTAAGCGCACCGCGCCTCCGGTCACAACAATCGCCGCTTGAGCAAAAAGGAGGAAGCCGCTAGCAGGGGATAAAACTCGTGTAGCCCGTGCTCGCAATGTGCTCATACCCGTACCCTATGACTCCACCGACCCGCTGGCTTCCGAGTGGCTGAACGTGTCGAATTAAGACACAATACTGTTGTGAAAATGACCGCAGGGCTTCAAACAGGAGATGACTCACGTACCCGTGATCTCGTGGCCCGGTCGATTCTTGAGAATGGACCATCTACCGCCGCGGTCCTGGGCGAGCGTTTGGGTCTGACTCCAGCGGGCATTCGTCGTCACCTAGATCTTCTGGTGGCCGATGGTGTGTTGGAGGCGCGTGACCCACGAGCATCATCTATTCGGGGGCGTGGTCGACCTTCCAAAGTATTTGTCATGTCAGATAAAGGTCGCGAAACCTTTGAGCATTCGTATGATGATTTAGCTGTTGCAGCATTGAAATTTATGTCTGCACAATCAGGTGAGCACTTAGTGAACGCCTTTGCTCAATCTCGTGCCGATGACATTGAAAGAAAAGCATCGGTTGCGATTGCAAAGCGCTCGCACAAAGTTGATGCGCTCGCAACATTTCTGTCAGATCAAGGGTATGCAGCAAGTGTTACTCAGAAGCCAATGGGCGAAGAGTTGTGCCAGCATCACTGCCCAATCGCGCACGTCGCCGCAGAGTTTCCCCAGTTATGCGAAGCCGAGACTGAAGCTTTATCAAAGGTTCTCGGTACACATGTTCAACGTTTAGCAACCATCGCTCATGGTGATGGCGTTTGTACAACATTCATCCCCAAAGCACAGCCAGCTAAAAATCAAAGTTCACACACAACCACAAGCAAGGGAAAGGTCCGTGCATGACAACAGCACATCCAGAACTCGAAGGCCTCGGCAACTACGAATACGGTTGGTCAGATAAGAGCGCGATTGGCGATAACGCTAAGCGTGGACTCAATGAAGATGTTGTTCGCGACATCTCATCAAAGAAGTCTGAGCCACAGTGGATGTTGGATCTTCGCTTAAAGGGTCTTTCATTGTTTGATAAGAAGCCAATGCCAAATTGGGGATCAGATCTTTCCGGAATCTTCTTTGACACGATTAAGTACTTCGTGCGCTCAACCGAGAAGCAAGCAACAACTTGGGATGATCTTCCAGATGAGATTAAGAATACGTACGACCGTTTAGGTATTCCAGAAGCTGAAAAGCAACGCCTCGTGTCGGGTGTAGCTGCTCAGTACGAATCTGAGGTTGTGTATCACTCGATTCGTGAAGATCTAGAGGCTCAAGGCGTAATTTTCCTTGATACAGATAGCGCGCTAAAGCAGCACCCAGAACTATTCAAAGAGTACTTCGGAACCGTTATTCCAGTAGGCGATAACAAGTTCGCAGCTCTCAATACAGCTGTTTGGTCTGGTGGTTCTTTTATTTATGTTCCAAAGGGTGTCCACGTAGATATTCCTTTGCAGGCATATTTCCGAATTAACACAGAGAACATGGGTCAGTTCGAGCGCACCTTGATTATTGCGGATGAGGATTCATACATTCACTACGTTGAAGGCTGTACCGCTCCAATTTACAAGTCAGATTCACTTCACTCAGCGGTCGTTGAAATTATTGTAAAGAAGGGTGCGCGCGTTCGTTACACAACAATTCAGAACTGGTCTAACAACGTGTACAACTTGGTTACCAAGCGTGCAACATGTGCTGAAGGTGCAA
This sequence comes from Actinomycetota bacterium, assembly GCA_046052005.1. Taxonomy (GTDB): domain Bacteria; phylum Actinomycetota; class Actinomycetes; order Nanopelagicales; family Nanopelagicaceae; genus Planktophila. The sequence continues at coordinate 12,440 of JBJONC010000001.1, read as the reverse complement.
CCATGGAGTGGGTAGATGGAAACATCGGCTCGAAGGTAACAATGAAGTACCCAGCGATTTTCTTAATGGGCCCACATGCAAAGGGTGAAACTTTGTCACTTGCATTTGCAGGAGAAGGTCAGCATCAGGATTCTGGCGCGAAGATGGTTCACGCTGCGCCATACACATCTTCATCTGTTATCTCTAAGTCTGTTGCCCGCGGTGGTGGTCGTACTTCATACCGTGGTCTTGTACAGGTACAAGAAGGCGCTCATCACTCAGCAAGCACAGTTAAGTGCGATGCATTGTTGGTCGACACAATCTCTCGTTCTGATACTTACCCATATGTCGATATCCGCGAAGATGATGTCTCAATGGGACACGAAGCAACTGTCTCAAAGGTCAGCGATGATCAGCTCTTCTATTTAATGTCACGTGGCTTAAATGAGGATGAGGCTATGGCGATGATCGTTCGTGGATTCATCGAACCAATTGCTCGCGAACTTCCAATGGAGTATGCGCTCGAACTCAATCGTCTTATCGAACTTCAGATGGAAGGTGCTGTCGGTTAATGTCAGTTTTAACAACCAATTACTTAACACCTACGGGCCGCGAAGAGGCTTGGCGTTTTACGCCACTCAAGCGTTTGCGTGGTCTTCATGATGGGGCGGCGGTCCAGTCGGATCGCACCTCGCTCATTGCAAAGTCAGCTTTGCCTACTGGAGTCACATTTACACGTGAAAATCTTGAGCCACTTACACACTCTGATGATGTAATCATCGAACGTGTAAGAGGGGCAGCAACCTCAGTGGCACATCTTGCAATCGCAGCAAACGCTGAGATTTCAGAGCCAATCTTTCTTTCTCGTACCGCAGGTGCCTTAGACACCGCTGAATTCTCCCGAGTTCGAATCACCCTTGGAACCCATGCGGTGGCAACGGTGATTGTCGAAAACACGACAGACACCGTTTTGGCTGAGGATCTCGAGATCTACTGCGCTCCTGGATCTAATCTCAAGTTTGTAACTCTTCAGGAGTTCGAGTCGCAATCTGTTTACGCAGCTCGTCACCACGCAGTTATCGATAAGGATGCGAGTTTCAAATCAATCACCGTAACCGTTGGTGGAGATGTTGTTCGAATTCTTCCAACAGTTGAATTTACAGCTCCAGGTGCTTCGGCGGATCTGCTCGGTGTTTACTTTGCAACAGCTGGACAATTCTTTGAGCACCGTAATCATGTTGATCATGCAGTTCCACACGCAAAATCAAATGTGAATTACAAAGGTGCGCTAGCAGGAAAGGATGCACACACCGTTTGGATTGGTGATGTTCTCATCCGTGCAGCTGCAGAAGGCACCGATACTTACGAACTCAATCGCAACCTGCTTCTTAGCGATGGCGCTCGTGCCGACTCTGTTCCTAATCTAGAGATCGAAACCGGCGAAATCGTTGGTGCAGGCCACGCAAGTACAACGGGTCGTTTTGATGATGAGCAGTTGTTCTATTTGATGTCTCGCGGAATCGCAATGGCAGATGCTCGACGCCTAGTTGTTCGAGGCTTCTTTAATGAGATCGTTTCTGAAATCGGAAATGAAGAGGTCCAAAATCGAATTATGGATCGCATCGATTCTGAATTAGAAAAGGCGGCTCACAATGGCTGACTTAGCTCTGGATCAAATGACCGAAGGAAAGCCAGTTCGTATTGAAAAGGACGGCAAGTCAATTTGTGTAGCGCGAGTAGGGGATGAGGTATTTGCGATTGCAGATACTTGCTCACATTCAGATGCATCACTGTCAGAGGGCGATGTCACCGGCTTCAAGATTGAATGCTGGCTCCATGGTGCAGAGTTTGATCTGCGCACAGGAGAAGCGCTAACCCTTCCAGCAAATATCCCACTTGAAACTTTTGCGGTATCAATCGACGGAAACGCCGTCACGGTAGAGATTTAGTAACGAGAGAAGAGAGAAAACTATGAGCACACTAGAAATCCGCAACCTGCAGGTATCTGTAGACACAGATAACGGAACGGTAGACATCCTTAAGGGAGTAGATCTAACGATCAATTCAGGTGAAACCCACGCAATCATGGGACCAAATGGTTCAGGTAAATCAACTCTTGCTTACTCAATTGCAGGACACCCTAAGTACACAATTACAGGTGGAACCGTAACTCTCGATGGAGCAGATGTCCTAGAGATGACTGTTGATGAGCGCGCTAAGGCGGGATTATTCCTAGCGATGCAGTATCCAGTAGAAGTACCAGGTGTTTCAGTTTCTAACTTCCTGCGCACAGCGGCAACTGCTCTTCGCGGTGAAGCACCAAAGCTTCGCACTTGGGTGGGAGAAGTTAAAGATGCCATGGAAGCGCTCAACATGGATCCATCATTTGCAACTCGCAATGTTAATGAGGGTTTCTCTGGCGGAGAAAAGAAGCGTCATGAAATCATGCAGCTTGAGCTTCTAAAGCCAAAGATGGCGATTCTTGACGAGACAGATTCAGGTCTTGATGTTGATGCATTGCGCATCGTTTCTGAAGGCGTTAATCGCGCAAAGGCAGCCAACAATCTCGGCGTCCTATTGATTACTCACTACACACGTATCTTGCGCTACATCACGCCAGATTTCGTTCACGTTTTTGCTAATGGTCGCGTAGTGGAACAAGGCGGAGCCGAACTTGCTGAAAAGCTAGAAGCAAATGGCTACGCAGATTATGTGAGCAAGTAAGAAGGATGAGCTTTAACGTCGCGAAGGTACGTCAAGATTTCCCAATCTTTGAACGTACTATTCGCGACGGAAAAAAGCTTGTTTATCTAGATAGCGGTGCTACTAGCCAAAAACCTTTGTCGGTTATTGATGCGGAAAGCAACTTCTATAAGTTTCACAATGCTGCCGTACACCGAGGGGCTCATCAGTTAGCTGAAGAAGCCACCGATGCTTTCGAGGGTGCCCGACTTAAGGTGGCAAAGTTCTTGGGTGCACACGAAGATGAAATTGTTTTCACTAAGAGTGCAACGGAGTCTCTCAATCTCATCGCATATGCGATGGGAAATGCGGAGCCAGGAAATCGCTTCCACCTTTCAAATAAGAACCGCATCGTTGTTACTGAAATGGAACACCATGCGAACTTGATTCCTTGGCAACAATTGGCCGCCCGTACTGGTGCAGAGCTGAAATGGTTCGAAGTAACGCCAGATGGTCGTTTAGATCTTTCCAATATTGACGCGATTATCACTGAAGGAACCAAAGTCGTTTCAATTACACATCAATCAAATGTCTTGGGAACAATCAACCCACTAGAGGCAATTGTTAAACGCGCACACGAAGTAGGTGCAGTTGTGGTTCTCGATGCATGTCAATCCGTTCCGCATATGCCTATTAATGTCACCGAGCTAGGTGTCGATTTTCTAGCTTTCTCAGGCCACAAGGCGGTTGGTCCGACCGGAGTTGGAGTTTTATGGAGCTCGCTACTGAATGATCTCCCACCATATCTTTTCGGTGGTTCCATGATCGAAACGGTAACAATGACATCTGCAACTTGGGCACCTGCCCCTCGAAAGTTTGAAGCTGGTGTTCCAAACATGGCGCAAGCCGTAGGTCTAGGCGCAGCGATTGATTACTTAACATCGCTAGGTATGGACAAGGTTTTTCAGCATGAAGTTGAACTCACTGGATACTTGCTTAACGGTTTGATGGAGATTCCAGAGCTTTCAATCGTTGGTCCGACAACAACCCAATCTCGTGGAGGTTCGGTTTCTTTTACTGTTGGGCAAATACATCCCCATGATCTAGGTCAGTTCTTAGACAGCCAAGGTGTGGCTGTAAGAACTGGACATCACTGCGCATGGCCGCTGACACGAAAGTTAGGTGTTCCAGCGACTACTCGTGCCTCTTTGTATTTATATAACGATGAATCAGATTGTGATGCGCTATTTGCAGCTATTCGTGGCGCTCAGGGATACTTTGCATAATGGAACTAGACAGCCTTTACCAAGAAGTGATTTTGGATCACTACAAGCACCCACTTAACAAAGGGCTGAGCGCTTCTTATGATGCACAAGTTCATCACGTCAATCCAAGTTGTGGTGATGAGATAACTCTGAACTTGTCGGCTAAAGATGGTGTCATCACCGCGTTTACATGGGATGGAGTTGGCTGCTCTATTTCCCAAGCCAGCGTTTCTATCGCCAGCGATTTACTGCTCAATAAGCGATTTGAAGATGCTGACGCGATTCTTAATGACTTTACTGAGCTGATGCAGAGCAAGGGTACAAAAGAAGGTAATCCAGATGTCCTAGAGGATGCGGTTGCTTTGGCTGGCGTATCCAAGTTTCCGGCACGAATAAAGTGCGCGCTACTTGGGTGGATGGCCTTTAAGGATGCAGCCGTTAGAATTAATACAACAACAGGGGGAGACAAGTAATGGCTACTAGCGTTGATGATGTAACAGAGGCGATGAAGGATGTTGTTGATCCTGAGCTGGGTATCAATGTCGTAGATCTCGGTCTCATTTACGATGTGATGGTTGATGAAGCCAATATCGCGATTCTTAACATGACTCTGACTTCGGCAGCTTGTCCGCTTCAAGATGTAATTGAAGATCAAACTAGAGCTGCACTTGCCGGTATGACTACAGATGTAAAGATCAACTGGGTTTGGATGCCGCCTTGGGGTCCGGACAAGATCACCGATGACGGAAGAGATCAGCTGCGCGCTCTCGGCTTTACCGTTTAATTATGTCAATGCATGCAGCGTGGATGACCCATCGCTCGATGACGGCAGATCCTTCAGTGAAGGAGCAGAAGTTAAAGCCTGGAACAGTTAAAAGGATTTTTTCTTTTGCACGTCCATATCGCAAGAGCATCATCATCTTTCTTGCCACAGTTGTGGTCGATGCGGGCTTAGTAGTTGCGACACCCTTGCTTCTTAAGCGCTTGATTGATGAAGGTGTTATTCCTAAGGATGCTTCCGTCGTTACCAATCTTGCAATTCTGGTGGGCCTACTGGCGATCGCAGATGCCGGCTTTAACATGCTGGGGCGATACTTCTCATCTCGAATTGGTGAAGGGTTGATCTATGACCTTCGCTCGTTGGTGTTTGCCCATGTTCAAAAGCAATCCATCGCTTTCTTCACCCGCACCCAAACAGGAGCATTGATTTCTAGAATTAACTCCGATGTGATCGGTGCGCAGCAAGCCTTCACCGCGACTTTGTCTGGCGTAGTCAGCAATGTAGTCAGCTTGGCCTTGGTCTCGATAACGATGCTTATTTTGTCTTGGCAAATCACCATTTTTTCTCTGCTGCTACTTCCAGTCTTCTTAATACCGACTAAGTGGGTAGGTAGACGACTTCAGGCATTGACCCGCGAATCATTTAGTGTCAACGCCGAGATGTCCAGCACGATGACTGAACGTTTCAATGTTTCAGGTGCAATGTTGGTTGCACTCTATGGAGAGCCTGATCGTGAGCGCGAATATTTCAGAAGCCGTGCACGTCGCGTCGCTGATATCGGCATCAAGATGGCGATGCTCAACCGACTCTTCTTTATTGCACTTACTAGCGTTGCGGCTGTAGCTACCGCATTTGCTTATGGCATTGGTGGGCACTTGGCGATTAAGGGTGGGGTAACTGTTGGAACCTTGCTTGCAATTACAGCTTTACTTGCACGTCTTTATGGTCCATTAACCGCGTTATCAAATGTTCGAATTGATGTAATGACTTCATTGGTTTCCTTCGAGCGAGTTTTTGAGGTCTTGGATTTAGAACCAATGGTTAAGAGCAAAGAGAATGCGCTGGTGCTTGATACCAAAGAACCTCGTATTGAGTTCAAGAATGTTAATTTCTCATACCCTCGTGCTGAAGAGATTTCTTTGGCATCTCTCGAGTCAGCGGCGAAGGCGGAAACTGTTCAAAGTGGACAAGTGTTACGTGACCTTTCCTTTGTTGCAGCACCAGGAACAATGACCGCATTAGTCGGACCATCGGGTGCTGGAAAAACAACTATCAGTGCTTTGCTACCAAGACTTTACGATGTTACAGACGGATCGATTTCGATTGATGGCCATGACATTCGTGATCTAACCCTAGAATCACTACGAGATTCAATCGGCGTAGTTATGCAGGATGCGCACTTGTTCCATGAAACTATCGCGGAAAATCTTCGTTATGCAAAGCAGGACGCAACAGAAGAAGAGATGATGCAAGCGTGTAAAGCTGCGCAAATCTGGAATTTGATCGAATCACTTCCAAATGGTTTAGACACTATGGTCGGGGAGCGAGGTCACCGTTTATCTGGTGGCGAGAAGCAACGTTTAGCAATCGCACGTTTGCTGCTTAAGTCGCCAGCGGTTGTTATCTTGGATGAAGCCACCGCGCATCTGGATTCAGAGAATGAACAGTTAGTTCATGCAGCTTTGCAAACAGCGCTCAAGGGTCGCACCAGTATCGTCATTGCGCACCGCTTAAGCACTGTCCGCGACGCCGATCAGATTTTAGTTCTGGAAAAGGGTTCAATCGTCGAGCGCGGTACCCATGATGAGTTAGTGAGTAAGGGTGGGCTGTATTCCGAGCTCTATAACCGTCAAGACTTAACGGGAACGGCGAATTAAGAAACGTCCGTAAATTACTAACCCGCCAAAGAAAAGCCATTGAAGCGCATAAGCCATGTGTGGACCATCGCTCAATGATGGCAATTGGGCAGTCACAGCTGGGGTAAGCGAAGGATCTGAACCTTCGAGGAGATCCAAATAGAACTTTTCTGTATCCATTTGAGATTGTGCATTAAGTTCAGAAACTAGACCTTCTCCAGTGCCTGGCAGCGCAAAGAATGAACCGCGAGGCAATGAAGTGTCCAATCTAAATCTTCCAATGATGGATACCTCGGTCTCGGGTACCTTAGTTACTTCTGGAGCTGTTGTTGCGGTTTCCCCGGCTTGAACCCAACCGCGATCAACCCAGAACTTCTCACCCGTTGTACTTGTGAAGAGAGTTAAAACTTCGTAGCCGTACTTTCCTTCTGAGTAACGGTTGCGCAAAAGAATCTGTTGAGATTGATCGAAACTTCCAGTGGCGGTGACACTTTGCCATTCATTGTTGGAAATTTTCTTATCAATGTCAGCTAGATTGATTGGATCTTTGGCGATGCGTTCTTCGATAATTGTGTTTCGAGCATGTCGATCAACACCGCGGTGGTACTGCCATTGCGCCGCCCAAATGCACAGGACGATCAATGCCAAAGCGATTAAAGTTTTGAAAAAGGACCAGGGCTCTTTTGTTGTTGCTTGTGATGACATGGATTAATCGAGCGCTAGAGGCTTGTCTTCTACGATGTCAGATCCGCGCGAGACCGTTTCTCGTCCCGCATTTGCAATAACAACGGCAAAGTAGGGAAGGGTTACAGCGCCAGCTAGGGCAATCCAGCGCCAAGGATTTGGCAAAAGGACGGTCAAAATAAAGCAGCCTGTTCTGATCATCATCGAAATGAAGTAGCGCTTCTGGCGACCAGCTTGATCACGGGTCAGCGCATTTTGTGCGCTGGTGATGTCGAAAACCTTCTTTTCCTTGGCCATGGTTCAAGGGTAGTGCTCAGCGTCCACCCGCGCCCCCTGGGATTCATGCGGGATTTCGCCTTTTCCGCCGTGAGCGGGTAACCTTTGCTCCAGACCAGTGGCGTAACAACCACTGCAAGAGGAGTTACCGCTCCCACCTTCATCGCCACTAGTGCGGGCTGGTTTGTCGGATAAGAGAAGTATTTCTCTTGCCCTTGCGGTTTTCTTTTGCAGCGCTGTTACACCAAAGCGTTAACGAACCGAAGGAGCTCAAAGTCAGCACTGAACCACGCATCAATGATCGAATTCGCACACCCGAAATTCGTTTGATCGGTTACACCGGTGAACAAGTTGGAGTTGTCGATATCGATACAGCGTTAAAGATGGCAGATGAAGTTGGTCTCGACCTAGTTGAGATCGCTCCAGAAGCAAATCCACCTGTTTGCAAGATCATGGACTTCGGAAAGTACAAGTACGAAGTTGCACAGAAGGCACGGGAAGCGCGTCAAAACCAGACCCACATTGTGGTGAAGGAGGTGCGTTTAACCCCCAAGATCGAAAATCACGATTACGAAACAAAGCGTAGTCAGGTTGAGAAATTTCTTAAGGGTGGCGACAAGGTCAAGGTGACTATGAAATTCCGCGGCCGCGAACAAACGCGTCCTGAGTTGGGTTACAAGATGTTGCAACGTCTTGCAGAAGATATTGCAGAGGTTGGTTTTGTTGAGTTCGCTCCTAAGCAAGAGGGACGAAACATGACCATGGTTCTTGGACCAACGAAGAAGAAAACAGAAGCAGTTGCAGAAGCAAAGGCAGCACGCAAGGCGAAAGCTGAAGCAGCTGCAGAGACAACGGAGTAAGGGAGCATAACCATGCCAAAGATGAAAACACACAGCGGTGCGAAGAAGACCTTCCGCATCACAGGTTCTGGAAAGGTTATGCACGAGCGCGCTGGAAAGCGCCACTTGCTCGAGCACAAATCTTCACGAGTAACACGTCGTCTATCGACAGAGTCAGCTGCAAAGCCAACTGTCGCAGTAACCGCCAAGCGCATGCTTGGTTTGAAGTAAGGAGCGGGTTAAATGAGAGTAAAGCGCGGAGTACACGCAGCTAAGAAGCGTCGCACAACTCTTGAGCGTGCCAGCGGATATCGCGGACAACGCTCACGTCTTTTCACAAAGGCAAAAGAGCAAGTTACGCACTCAATGGTTTATGCATTCAACGACCGTAAAGATAAGAAGGGCGATTTCCGTCGCCTATGGATCCAGCGCATTAACGCTGGTTGCCGTGAGCACGGTCTTACATACAACCGCTTCATCCAGGGCCTTAAGGCTTCAGGTGTTGAGGTAGATCGTCGCGTTCTTTCAGATATGGCGACAAATGATCCTGCAACATTCAAGACTCTTGTTGATGTGGCTCGCAAGAGCCTTGCAGCACTCTAAGTTCCAATAATGATTGAGAGCCTTAACTCGCCACATATCGCGCGAGTTAAGGCTCTTATTGGTTCTAGGGGAGTGAAGGAAAGAAAGAACGCCGGTCAGTTTGTTGCCGAAGGTTTGCAATGTGCACGTGAAGCCCTTGTATCTAAGAGTGGCCCTGCAATTGAAACGCTTTATTTAACTGCAAATGGACGAATTAAAGTTGAAGAGATTACTGATTTATCTCAATTCAATGTCGTTGATGTCAGCGATGAAGTAATGAAACAAATGTCAGAAACGATCACGCCTCAAGGAATCATTGCAATCTGTACGATTCCTCAAGTTGACCTAAGTTCTATCTCACTCAATGGCTCTCGTAAATTCATTTACCTTTCAGAAGTACAAGATCCTGGAAACGCTGGCACTATTCTGCGATCTGCCGACGCTTTTGGAATGGATGCGGTCATCACTTCGCCGGGAAGCGTTGACATGTATTCACCAAAGGTGGTCAGAAGTACCGCCGGATCGCTGTGGCATATTCCAGTGTTTGAGTCGATTGCCCTTGAAGAGCTCACCTCATCTGGTGTCAAAGCCTTCTCGCTAGGTGCAACTGGATCTATTGCCCTTGATTCATTTGTTACAACGACAGATACAGTCGCTGTCTTTGGTAACGAGGCTCGTGGCTTGTCGACCTCCCAAGCTGTTGATCAGATTGAGGTTGTGAGCATTCCAATGCCTGGCAATGCTGAAAGTTTGAACCTTTCCGCTGCCGCGTCAATTGTCATGTATCACCTTTCAAATATGCAGGCCTCAAGAAGCACTAACCGATAGAGTTCTCCCTATGCGCGTTGAGGAGATTTCAACTTGGGTTGAAGATGCCCGAAAGGCTTTTGCCTCCGCTACCGATTTAGATTCACTCAAAGTTGCCCGTTTGGCTCACTCGGGGGACAAGTCGCCGATCGCTCTGGCTTCACGTGGACTTGGATCCTTATCACCTGAAGATAAAGCATCATTTGGAAAGGTTATTGGTGAGGCGAAAGCTGCAATAGCTCAGGCACTGGCTGAAGTTACGGCAGCGCTCGAGGCGGAGCGCGACCGCAAAGTCTTGTTAGAAGAAGTTGTCGATATAACCTTGCCGGTCAACCGTTCTCACCGTGGTGGATTGCATCCAATTTCAATTATCAAGAACGAGGTTTCAGATTTCTTTATCGAACAAGGCTTCGCTGTAGAAGAGGGACCCGAACTCGAATCTGGTTGGTTGAACTTTGATGCCCTTAATATTCCCGCCGATCATCCGGCACGAACAATGCAAGATACTTTCTTCATCGAGCCGATTGAATCAGGAATGGTTCTACGAACTCACACCTCACCTGTCCAAATCCGTACGATGCTTACTCAGCAACCTCCGATTTATGTTGTTTGTCCAGGACGTACCTTTCGCGCCGATGAGCTAGATGCAACGCACAGTCCCGTTTTCCATCAAGTTGAAGGCCTCGTGATTGATAAAGGGATCACAATGGCGCACCTCAAGGGAACCCTAGATAACTTTGCTCGTCACATGTTTGGTCCAGATGTAACAACTCGTCTTCGTCCATCCTTTTTCCCTTTCACTGAACCAAGTGCCGAGGTGGATATTTTCTTCAATAACCGCTGGATCGAATGGGGCGGTTGCGGAATGGTTAACCCAAAAGTTCTGGCGACCTGCGGAATCGACACAGATGTATACAGCGGTTTTGCTTTCGGAATGGGTCTAGAGCGAACTCTTATGGTCCGCCACGGAATTACAGATATGCATGACATCGTCGAAGGTGATCTGCGTTTCACACGTCAGTTTGGAGTTGGCCTGTAATGCGCGCTCCTTTATCGTGGATCAAAGAGTTTGTTGATATTCCTGCATCTGTAACAGCTGATCAAATCTCGGATGGTCTCATTCGCGTTGGTTTTGAGGTAGAAGAGATCATCTATCAAGGCGCGGATTTAACTGGTCCTCTGAAGTTCGCGAAGGTTCTCTCAATTGAAGAGATCACTGAATTTAAGAAGCCTATTCGTTACGTCGGACTTGACTGCGGTGAGGGTGAAACTCGTTATGTGATTTGCGGCGCGACTAACTTTGCGGTGGGGGATCTCGTTGTTGCTGCCTTGCCAGGAGCGATTCTTCCCGGCGATTTCAAAATTGGCGCACGCGAAACTTATGGAAAGACCTCTAACGGAATGATCTGCTCGGCTCGCGAACTCGGAATCAGCGAGGATCACGAGGGCATTATGGTTTTTGCCGAGGGCGAAGTAACGATTGGTGCAGATGCGATCGAAGCGCTGCAGATCAACGATGTCATCTTCGATGTTGCCGTTAACCCTGACCGTGGTTATGCATTGAGTATTCGTGGAATTGCACGCGAAGTTGCAGGCTCATTAGATTTGAAGTTCACCGATCCCGTGAATGCACTACGTAACCTCAAATTCGAAGAAACCGGCAAGGGTGTCTCTGCGACAATTGGCGATAAATCTTCTGCTTCTGTTTTTTATCTGCGCACCCTTTCAAATTTCGATCCTAAGGCAACGACTCCAATCTGGATGCGTCGTCGCATTGAGAAAATGGGAATGCGCTCCATCTCCTTGGTAGTCGATGTCACTAACTATGTAATGCTCGAACTTGGTCAACCGTTACACGCATTTGATAAATCAAAGATCAAGGGTGGGTTAACCATCAAACGCGCAGGTACCGCACAGAAGTTTAAAACTCTCGACGGTGTAGAACGTACATTGCATCCTGAAGATCTAATGGTCTCTGACGATGAGCAACCATTAGCTCTCGCCGGAACCATGGGCGGTCTTTCATCAGAGATCACAGAGACAACAACTGAGATCGCTTTAGAGGCGGTCCACTTTTGCCCTGTATGTATCGCCAAGAACTCTCGACGTCACAAACTCTCTTCAGAGGCTTCACGACGTTTAGAGCGAAGTGTTGATCCTTCACTAGCTGAGTTTGCGTCTGCCCGATTTGTTCAGCTTCTTACCGAGCATAGTTCAGCGCAACATGTGGCAACTGTGGTTGATGGTGAACCGATATATGCTCCATTAGTAACGATCGATCCAAACTATGTGTCAAAGACTTTAGGTTTTGATGTCCCTGCGGCAAAGGTTGCAGAGCTGCTTCGAGTAGTTGGCTGCGATGTTGATGAAAAGAGCTTCACCGTCGATCCACCATCATGGCGCGCTGATTTATTGACCGCTGCAGATCTGACTGAAGAGGTAGCCCGCATGATCGGCTACGACAAGATTCCATCAATTCTTCCTCCTCGACCTTTACATGCAACTTTGACACCGACCCAGAAGCGTCGCCGCGCAGTTGCAACTATGTTGGCTAGCCGTGGTTTGGCGGAGGTTCAGACCTTCCCATTTACCAATCAAGCGACGATAGATTCCATGGGATTTGTTGGAGAGCGCGCATCGACATACAAGGTTGCAAACCCGATGTCTGAAGAGTTCCCGCTGATGCGTG